>CAYOFR010000022.1:0-11786 GCA_964403475.1 uncultured Candidatus Saccharibacteria bacterium
TATGTAGATATAAAGATGCCTTCTACTGAAGTTAGAAAAGTTCCTGAAACTGCTTGGGCTACTGTAGGAGAAGTTTCAAATGATGAAAATCGCCTTGTAAATATCGGAAAAGCTGGCCGAAGCCGATGGCTTGGTATCCGTCCTACTGTTCGTGGTACAGCCATGAACCCTGTGGATCATCCATACGGTGGAGGAGAAGGCCGACAAGGACGAGGTACACGACGTGCAAAGAGCCGTTGGGGTAAGCCTACAGGCAAGGGACAAAAGTCACGTACTCCAAAGAAGTACTCAAATAGACTTATTGTTAGCCGTCGAAAGGTTGGGAAGAAATAAAATACCAAACAAAACAAAAACACCTCTCTCGCTAAAGCGCTTCGCTAACCCGCTCGAGAGGTGTTTTTGTTTTGTTTAGGAGTCATTTAGAAATATTTTAGAAATAAAGTGATACGTTTCTTAGAATGAACAAGAACTTTGACGCTTGGAATAGTAGGAAAAAAATAATAAATAGAAACAATACCATTGTGTATGCGCATCCCAAAGAAATATGGTGGTGTAGTTTGGGTGTAAATATTGGAGCAGAGACAGACGGTAAAAATGAAGATTTTGAACGACCAGTTATTGTAATGAAGGTATACAATAAGGAAACCATGGTTGTTTTACCATTATCTACAAAACAAAAAGATGATATTTTTCATCATAAGATTCAAGTAGGATTGAACATAATGTGGGCCAAACTTACTCAGACCAGAGTGGTTAGCAGTAAGAGGCTGTTGCGTAAACTATATGTTTTAAATGAGATGCAATTCAGTAAATTAAAAATTAAATGGTTTGAGATGTTTTAAAAAACGAAACCCCGCCTTTGGGCGGGGAATCTCGGAGGCCGAAGCCATAATGTAATAAGTATATGAAAACGGAAAGGATTGTCAAACAACTTTTTCTTGACACCCGTTTAAAATAAGTGTTAAATGAAACATATGAAGAAATATTTCTGTGCACTGCTATTAATAGCATTTGTAACCCCGTCTATAGCTTTTGCTTCTTGGTGGAATCCTCTGACTTGGAAAGTTTTTCAGAACCCCAATAAAGCAAAAGTAGAAAATGTGCAAAAAATAGACCAACTACAGAATGTTTTAGATCAAAAAAAGGAAATTGAGAGATTAAGCCGTGAACTAGAGGATATAAAAAAACAACAGACGACTCCGCTTTCTGTGGAAAAAAAGAGTGTGCCAGCCCAAACTCAGCCAGCCAAACCTGAAAGCATCCCTTCTGTTAAAATGGTTAATACTATCTCACAAATAAATTCGACGGATCTGGTGACATGTAACGGCAAAAAATATACCGATTCTTGTCCTGTTGATACAAAGTTTTTTTGTCCAGAAACAGGCACAGCTTATTGTGCAAACCCATTTCAGATGTACATGAATGAGTTAGAACAAAAGGAGGAAGCAAAAGCAAAAGCAGAGAAGGATAGGAAAAACAGCCCAGAATGCAAAAGTGCGACAGTTGCACTTAATGCAATTAAGAAGGAGATAAAGCCAATACAGGATAAACTTGATAAGTACTATGATGACTATTTAACAACTGGCAACTATCATGACACCTCAGAATTGAATAGTAAGCGAGCAGACCTTTCCATAAGAGAGTCTGGACTACAATCAAAATATTATGCTGCCTGTGAAGATTTTTATCCTACACCATCAAATATTTATAGCACTAATTGTTATGGTTTTGGGGATTCGTTCCACTGTACAACTTACTAGATAAGAGTTAAATAGCTATCTTTTTTAGTGTTGGGGGGGGTGGATAATCAGATACAACCACGGGGTTTCAATAGGGTGTTGACTAATAAAGCCCTTTTGGCTATTATGGTGCATACGCAGCTTGGTGCTGTTTTTGTTTATATCCGTCAAAAAATATTTAAAAAATGACAAGATCACTTAAAAAAGGTCCATATGTTTATGAAAAGCTTCTCAAAAAAATTGAGGGCAAAAAACCTCTAGAAACTGGGGTTATAAAGACTTGGGCTCGTGATAGTCAAATAGCACCAGAAATGGTTGGTTTCGTGTTTGGAGTTCACAACGGACGAGAGCACATAGAAGTTCTTGTAACAGAAGACATGGTGGGTCATAGACTCGGTGAGTTTTCTCCTACAAGAAAGTTTATCAAGCACGGTGGAAAGATGCAGAAAGACCTTGAAATTAAAAAGAAGGAAAGTGAAATCGCTGCTGCTCAAGCTGCAAAGGCTACAGGTGATTCTGCTAAGAAATAAATTTATATATGAATACTGCTACAGCACAACTTAATAACTACCGACAATCTCCGAGAAAGGTTCGTCTCGTAGCAGACCTCGTTAGAGGAAAAAAAGTAGAGCAAGCTATTTCTGCTCTTCAGTTTGCAGACAAAAAAGCTGCTCTTCCTATTGAGAAGCTTTTGAGATCTGCACTTTCAAATGCAAAAAATCTTAATCTTGAAACAGAAAATCTTGTAGTAAAGTCAGTTACTGTAAACTCAGGAAAAATTCTTTATAGATCTCTTCCTATGGCAAGAGGCCGAGCTTTTCGTATGAGAAAGAGAACAAGCAAGGTTGTTGTTGTTTTGGGAGAAAAAGCAGTAAAGGCTAAGCCTGTAAAAAAATCAAAATAATATGTCACATACAGTACACCCATATTCACATAGACTAGGAATCATCAAAGATTGGAAATCAAGATGGTTTGGCGTTGGTGCACAATACAAAAAGTTACTAAAGAGTGACATTACTATTCGTGAACATTTGGAAAAGAAACTCCGTGGAATGTTTGTTAGTGGTATCGAAATAGAGCGAGGTTCAAAAACTCTACGTGTTATCATCGAGAGTTCACGACCAGGAGCTATCATCGGAAGAAACGGGGAAGGAATGACAAAATTGCGAGCAGATCTACTTTCTATGCTTGCTAAAAAAGGTCTAGAAGTAAAAGAGGACCTAAAGATTGATATTAAAGAGGTTAGATATCCAGAATCAAACGCTACTATCGTAAGTCAGATGATGGCAGAAGGTCTAGAAAAAAGAATGCCTTTCCGTCGTGTAATGAAACAAATGGTTGAAAAGGTGATGGCAAACAGAGAGGTTTTGGGTGTAAAAGTAGAGCTTTCTGGACGATTGGGTGGAGCGGAAATGTCACGTACAGAAAAATTAAAAAAGGGACGAGTACCTCTACAGACATTTAGAGCAGATATTGATTTTTGTAAATACGAAGCTTATTTGCCTTACGGAAAAATTGGTATCAAAACTTGGATTTACAAGGGAGATATTTTTGCAAAAGATATAAATAAGAAAGCATAATTTAAATAAATACCATGTTAGTCCCAAAAAAAGTAAAATATCGAAAGTGGCATACCTTCCGCGAGAATCCGAAGAAAATCGGCGTGGCTACTCGTGGTACAAAAATCTCTTTTGGTTCTTATGGATTAAAGGCTCTTACTTACGAACGAGTAAGATCAAATCAGCTAGAAGCTGCTAGAAAAGCTCTTTCAAAAGCTTTGGGAAAAAACGGTAGAATTTGGATTAGAGTTTTTCCTGATATGCCATTTACATCAAAGCCAGCTGAAGTAAAGCTTGGAAAAGGAAAGGGAGATCCTCAGGGATACCAGGTACCTGTAAAGCCAGGAAGAGTGGTATTTGAGGTGGACGGAGTAGATGAGGCTACTGCTAGAGAGGCCCTCAGAAAAGCTGGTACAAAGCTTCCACTTAAGTCAAAGGTTATAACTCGAGAAATGGCTTAAAGTTTGACTAAAATCAAAAAAAAGATAGTATACAACGTTATGTCAGATTTCAAAAACAAAACAGCAAAAGAACTTGAAAAGATGCTCTATGACAAAAGAGTGGCTTTAAAGAATTTCCGTTTTGGAATCGCTGGAAGCAAGGTAAGAAATGTAAAGGAGGGTAGAGAAACACGAAAAGACATTGCTAGAATCATGACAGAGCTTACCGTGCTAAACAAGAAAGCATAAAAACATGGAACAGAAAGTAGAAAAAACAAAAAGAACACTAAAAGGAATAGTAACTTCAGACAAGATGAAGGATACTGTTACTGTGCGTGTTGAAAGATACGAGAAACACCCTAAGTATCACAAATATATTCATATACACAAAAAGTACAAAGCTCACGATGCAGGTAATACAAAAAAGATCGGAGACAAGGTTGTGATAGAGGAGACAACTCCTATTTCAAAAGATAAACATTTTAAGGTTATATAAACTACCATGATACAGCCACGTTCAATTATTAAAATAGCTGACAATTCCGGAGCACAAATCGGAAGAGTTTTTAAAGTACTTGGTAGCTCAAAAAAGAGATGGGCATGCATTGGTGATATCATAGTGCTCTCAGTACAAAAAGCAGCTCCTAGAAAATCTGTAAAAAAGAAAGACGTTTTGCGTGCTGTTGTGGTGCGACAAAGAGCAGCTTTCCGTCGAAAAGATGGTTCTTATAGTAGATTTGATGAAAACGCAGTCGTGATTTTGGAAAAAGAAAAGAACGAGCCAGTAGCAGGTCGTATATTCGGTCCTATTCCAAGAGAAATTGCTGAAAAAGGTTTTCAGACTATTATTTCAAAGGCGCCAGAAGTTGTATAAATATTATGAAAATACGAAAAGACGACAACATAATAGTGATAACCGGAAAAGATAAGGGTAAAACTGGAAAGGTTATTAAATCTATACCTAAAGAAAACAAGGTTATTGTTGCTGGGATAAATATACGAAAAGTTCACGAAAGAGCTAGAAAGGGCGGACAAAAAGGTCAGATTATCGACAAAGCTATGCCGATAAATGTTTCAAATGTAATGATCGTTGATCCTAAAACAAACAAGGGTTCTAGATTGTCTCTAAAGGTTGAAGACGGCAAAAAGATCAGAATCACTAAAAAGAGTGGAGCAAAGATATAAAAATTACGATTATGTCTATAAAAACTATAAAAGAAAAAAACGACTCAGCTTTTAAGGCTCTTTCAGAAAAGAGTGGTTACAAAAATCCTATGCAAGCTCCACGACTATTAAAGGTTGTTGTGAGTTCTGGAGTTGGATCTTTTAAAGACAAAAAGAAAATTGATCTTGTTGCTGATCGTCTTACAAAAATTACTGGACAAAAACCAGCAAAAAAAGGCGCAAAAATTTCTATCGCTGCTTTCAAGGTGAGAGAGGGGGATCCTGTAGGTTTTCAGGTAACACTTCGTGGAAAGAGAATGTATGATTTTCTAGACAAGCTTATAAATATTGCTCTTCCTCGTACAAAAGATTTTAGAGGAATTTCTTCTAGTGCTGTAGATGATATGGGAAATTACACACTTGGTATAAAAGAGCACACTATTTTCCCAGAAACAGTAGATGAAGAGTTGAAAGATATATTTGGTATGGCTGTAACAGTCGTAACTACAGCAAAGAGCAAAGAAGAAGCTAAGGCATTTTTTGATCATCTAGGTTTTCCTTTCAAAAAGTCTGATGATAACGAAAAGTCAGGAAAGGTTGCTAAAAAGAGAAAATCTTAGTATTCTAATCCCTACGCAATATGGCAAAAACATCAGTAAAAGCTAGAGCATTAAAGACACCAAAGTTTAGTACCCGAGTGGTCAGACGATGTTTTAGATGTGGCCGAAAGAGAGGATATATGAGAGATTTTGATCTCTGCCGTATTTGTTTTAGAGAGTTTGCTAATGAGGGTAAAATCCCAGGAGTTAAGAAGTCTTCTTGGTAAAAAATACACATATGGATCAAATAGCTGACATGATAACAAGAATAAAGAATGCGGGAGACGTAAAGAAAGAGTCTCTAGTTTTTCCTTATTCAAAAATTAAATTTGAAATAGCTTCTGTTTTACAAAAAGAAGGCTTTCTTAAGTCTGTAGCAAAGAAAGGAAAGAAGGTAACAAAATTTATCGAAGCTGAGCTAAATTACGAAGCTGACGGTTCTCCAAAGGTAAGGGGTGTAGAAAGAGTTTCAAAGCTTTCAAAGAGAATTTATCAAAAATCAAAAGAGCTTAGACCTGTAAAATACGGCACTGGTTTGACTATCCTTACTACTCCAAAAGGTATTTTGACAAACAAAGAAGCAAAGAAAGAAAAGGTTGGAGGAGAAGTATTATTTAAAATCTGGTAACATACATACCCATGTCACGAATTGGAAAAAAAGTAATAAAAATACCTGAAAAAACCGAAGTAAAAACTTCTGGTGATATGGTGACTGTAAAGGGACCTTTGGGCGAACTCACACGTAAGTTTGGAGATGGTGTTGTGGTAAATGTTGCTGATGGATCAGTCACACTTACTCTTGCAAAGGAAAATACAAACAAGGCTCTTTGGGGAACTTTTGCTTCTCATATTACAAACATGATTGCTGGCGTAAACAAAGCTTACGAAAAGAAGTTAATAATCGAAGGCATTGGATACAAAGCAGAAGTAAAAGGTACAGAACTCGTAATGGGATTGGGCTTTTCTCATCCAGTAAAGATGCTTGTACCATCTGATTTGAAAGTCGTTTGTGAAAAAAGTACTATTACAGTTTCTGGTATTGATAAAGAAAAGGTTGGTCAATTTGTTGCTCAGATCAGAGCACACAAAAAACCTGAACCTTACAAAGGAAAGGGTATTAGATATTCAGATGAAGTGGTTCGTAGAAAGCAAGGAAAGAAGGCAGCATAATAAATTAACATGAGTAAAAGTCAGATTAAAAAAGAAAAAAGAGTAAGAAGACACAAGAAAATTCGTTCAACGATTTCTGGTACTTCAGCTCGCCCACGTCTTTCAGTAGCAAAAACAAACACGGCTTTGTATCTTCAGCTTATTGATGATGTCGCAGGAAAGACATTGGCATCTTCTTCTACAAAAGATGTAAAAGGTAAAACTGGCACAGAAAAAGCTCTTGCTGCTGGAAAAGATCTTGCAAAAAAGGCTATCGAAAAAAATATTAAAGAAGTTGTTTTTGATAGAGGAGGATTCGTGTATACTGGCAAGATAAAAGCGGTTGCAGAGGGCGCTAGAGAGGGAGGATTAAAGTTTTAATATATGGAAACAGAAACAACTACAACAACAGAAAATACTACTGTAACACCAAAGGCTTTTGGTGTTGGAGCTCAAGAAAAGCGATCTTCTTTCCAGAAGAATCCAAGAAAGTCACCTAGAAGAGAGGTGAGAGCAAAACCAGAATTTGATCAAAAGATCATAAGTATTCGTCGAGTAACTCGTGTGGTAACAGGAGGACGAAGATTTAGCTTTAGTGTTGCAATGGTAGCCGGCAACAGAAAAGGTTCTGTGGGAGTAGGAATAGGAAAAGCTGGAGATACTTCTCTTGCTATAGACAAAGCTTTGCGTGATGCAAAGAAAAATATGATCAATGTGACTCTCACAAAAGACATGTCTATATCTCATGACGTTGAAGCAAAGTACTGCGGATCTAGAGTAATGATTATGCCTGCTCCTGGAAAAGGTGTTATCGCTGGTAGTTCAGTAAGATCCGTCTTGGAACTTGCTGGTATAAAAAATTCAGGCGCGAAAATCTTTTCTCGAAGTAAAAACAAACTAAACAATGCACGTGCTGCTATAGAAGCCCTTAAAAAAATAAAGGCTAGAAAAGCAAAGGTGGCTGATAGTGCAAAAGCATAAATACCATGCAAATACATAACATAAAAAGAAAAACAAAGAATAAAACATCACATTCTGTTGGTCGTGGTGGAAAGCGTGGCAAAACTTCTGGCCGTGGTACAAAGGGTCAAAAAGCTCGAGCGGGTGGAAAGCTTCGACCAGAAATTCGCGATTTTATAAAAAGACTTCCAAAATTAAGAGGTTATTCTTTTAATAGTATTTACGACAAATCTGTTTCAGTAAATCTTGGTGCTATTGAAAAAGTTTTTTCAAACAACGATAGTGTTAATCCAAAAACTCTAGCTGAAAAGGGTGTGGTAAGCTTAAATAAGGGAACACAATCAGTAGTAAAGATTCTTTCTGGTGGTGATCTTACAAAAAAGATAAACGTATCTGGTTGCTTGGTATCAGCTGGTGCAAAAACAAAGATAGAAAAAGCTGGCGGTACTGTAGCAGAATAATATGAAAAATTTTATTTCTAAAATAATCTCAATCTTTCAGGATCGTATTCTAAGAAAGAGGATTTTGTTCACATTAGGCGCTCTTGTGATATTTCGTCTTTTTGCTGCGATTCCTATTCCAGGAGTAGATGCAAGTAAACTCCAAGCTCTTTTTGCTGGAAATGATTTTCTTAATCTTTTCAACGTTTTCTCTGGAGGAGGATTCTCAAATCTATCCATCGTGATGATTGGAGTAAGTCCATACATTACTGCTTCTATTATCATGCAACTTTCGACGATTATGTCTCCTCGGTTAAAGGCGCTTTATCAAGAAGAGGGGGACGCTGGTAGAAAAAAGTTTGCGCAATATTCAAGAATGCTTACTGTGCCTATCGCTGCTGTACAAGCATTTGGTTTTTTGACTTTACTCAAGACAAACGGAGTTCTTGCTTCTATGAGTGGCTTTGAACAGATAGTAAATATTGCGATCATTACAGCTGGCGCGATGCTTTTGATGTGGATTGGGGAGCTTATTTCAGAGTATGGTATAGGCAACGGACTTTCTCTCATTATTTTTGCTGGAATAGTATCTAGACTTCCTTCTGGTATTTCACAGCTTGGTCTTATTTTTGAAACATCTCAGATCCCAACATACGCTTTGTTTATTGCCGTAACTTTGCTTGTTATAGCAGCTGTTGTGGTGATTACAGAAGCAGAGAGACCTATTCCTATTACATATGCAAAACGTGTTCGTGGTGCAAAAGTTTACGGAGGGGTTTCTACATACTTACCTTTAAGATTAAATCAGGCTGGAGTTATTCCTATCATCTTTGCGCTTTCAATCTTGCTTTTCCCGCAAATGATTTTCAATTTCCTTCACAATGTAAACAATGAGACATTTCAAAATGTTTCAAGATATATTTTGGATTTGTTAAATAACGGCTGGGTTCACGGTGTACTATATTTCTTCCTTGTTTTCGTTTTCACATATTTCTACACAGCAGTTACTTTTGATCCAGATTCTATTTCAACAAACCTACAGAAAGGCGGAGCTTTCATTCCAGGTGTTCGACCAGGTCAATCTACCTCAGATTATATTGCAAAGATTCTAACAAGACTTACACTTTTTGGTGCACTCTTTTTGGGTTTCATTGCTGTTTTACCTCTCATTGTAAAAGCGGGTACAGGAATCACTGCTTTCTCTGTCGGCGGTACAGCTCTGCTTATCGTTGTTTCTGTGGTTATTGATCTAATAAAGAAAATAGAAGCTCAGGTTTCTATTAGGGAGTATTAAAATAAAAAGTATCTAAAAAGGGTACGGATTTTTTGAAGCTTAAAAAATCCTGAAACGCTCGGCCCGTCGGCCTCGCGACCCCCTTTTCATATACTTTTTATCTGCACCAAAACCTAGAATTGACAACATCAGATAAAAGGTGTATAGTTAGTTACAGATAGAACATTGAAACTACTTACGACATTAAAAGTATTTGCCATAGCATAGAGAGCCTAAAATGTGGGTTTTCTATGCTGTGGCAAACGGACGTTCCGTTATGTTGCCAAGCAGGCTCCTTTTGGAGAAATAGACCATGTCAAAAAACATGCTCGATCCGATCATCCGGGCTCTCGTTGGTGTTCCAGAAGATCGTCTTGGCTTGGTTCTTGATGTCGCCAATCGACTCGGGAACAAGAACGATGGTGATACGTACTACTCGAACCTTGCTGCTTTCAATCGCAACGGTGGTTGTATGCAGTTGGTTCTCAAGCACTTCGCAGTCTGGAAGACGATCACCGTTCCTTCCAAGTCGGGTGCGGAGTTCATCACTGAACTCGTGGTGGCCGGTATCAGGGTCTATGGATCGGCCCATGACATCATGGGCAAGCCTGAGTTCAAGACGCTCAAGAAGTCAAGAATCATCAAGCTCGCCAAGGTCACGCTTCGCGAACTTGGCTTCACTAAGCAACCGACCACGGACGAACTCTGGGCACGCATCCAGGAACTGGGGAGTGAACTCTGTCCTCCTGAAACTGGCACCGAGATTTGGAAGAATCATGACGAACAGAAGATCGGTGATGCTTGCTGGCTTGCTATGAAGCAGATTGCCGGCCCTCGCGACAGCCTGTACGTCTTCTACATTGAGCGTCGCAGCGACGGTAGGTGTTGGTTCGGTGCCCATTACGCCAACCCCAGCAATCGGTGGCATCTCGACGATGAGGTCATCTTTGGTCTTCGTGAGTAGCGCTTGGTACTTTGGTCACTTGGGTCTTTTGTGCCCTTTGACCTTAGTCCTTCGGCAATTTTTGCCAAACGTATTTCAAAACGGTAACAATGGAAGCTCTGCATGAAAGTGCAGGGCTTTTTAATTTGTCTAACCAGACTTTCTTTTTTCGGGTTATAATTAACCTATGAACCCACAAACATTTATATTCATAGGCAACTCTGGGTGCGGTAAGGGAACTCAAGCTGAATTTTTAAAAGCATATTTAAAAGAAAAAGACACAGCAGACCGCCCGGTTTTTCATCTAGAGTCCGGCGAAAAATTTCGTGAATTTATAAAAGAAAAGGGTTATACGAGTGAGCTTTCTGCAAAAATTTATTCTAGAAAAGAACGTCAGCCAGATTTTCTTGCAATATGGCTTGCCGCTGATGTGATGATAAAAAATTTCAAAGGAGACGAGCATCTGATTATTGACGGTGTTGCGCGATCTCTCATAGAGGCTGAAAGTTTTGATTCAGCGCTTTCTTTTTATGGGCGAAAGGCAAATGTAATCTATCCTAGAGTCAGTCGCGAATGGTCCAGAAAGCATTTGATGTCACGTGGACGATCTGATGACTCACCAGAGGGTATAGAAACGCGTCTGGGCTGGTTTGATACTGATGTGGTGCCAGCTATAGAATATTATCGCAACAATCCCAACTATAATTTTATAGAAGTTGACGGTGAGCAGGGGAGAGAAAAAGTTTTTGCCGACATCAAAGAAAAGTTGATTTTATTTTAAATAAAAGTTATCGTTTTGTTTCAATGGTTACAATAAAAACATCTGAGGAAATAGAGATTCTAAGAGAAGGCGGAAAGCGCTTGGCTTTTATCTTGCGTGAACTTCAGAAACAAGTTCGTCCTGGAATAACCACAAAAGAGCTCGATGATATGGCTCTTAGGCTGACACGAGAAGGTGGAGATGAACCATCATTTTTGGATTATAAACCTGACGGCGCACGTCGTCCTTATCCTGCGAGTTTGTGTGTATCTATAAATGATGAAATTGTACATGGTATTCCAAACGAACAGCCAAAGACTTTAAAAGAAGGTGATATCGTTTCTCTAGATATGGGTATTATTCATAAAGGATTATTTACTGATTCTGCAATCACTGTGCCGGTCGGACGTGTTGATGAAAAGGCGCGACTCCTGATTTCTACAACACGTGAAGCTTTAATGCGCGGTATTTCTGTAGCCAGAGCAGGAAACAAGATTGGTGACATCGGACATGCTATAGAGTCTTTTGTTGAACCTTTTGGATTTTCTCACGCTGAGGGACTCGCGGGCCACGGTGTTGGATATGCTGTGCATGAAGATCCTTATGTCCCTAATACCGGAAAAAAGGGTACTGGCATAACATTAAAGCCTGGTATGGAGCTTGCTATCGAGCCAATGCTTTGTGAGGGCACAGGTAGAACAAAGATAGATAGCGATGGTTATACATACCGTACTAGAGACGGAAAACGCAGTGCTCAATG
>CAYOFR010000023.1:0-11836 GCA_964403475.1 uncultured Candidatus Saccharibacteria bacterium
TGAAGTGCCTTTTGTGGGTTCGGGGGTACTTGGTTCTGCTGTTGGAATGGATAAAGATGTAATGAAAAGACTTCTTCGAGATGCAGGTATACCAATTGGAAAGTTTCTTGTTTTTAAGCAAGAGGACAAAATAGATTTTGAAAAAGTATCGACTGAACTCGGTTTGCCGTTTTTTATCAAACCCGCAAACTTGGGATCTTCTGTAGGAGTGAGTAAAGTAAAAAGCCGAGAGGACTTTGACAAAGCGGTCAGTGAAGCGTTTCAATATGACACAAAAATTCTTATTGAGGAATTTATAGAAGGCAGGGAGGTGGAGTGTGCGGTGCTTGGTAATCAAAACCCCATTGCATCTGGTGTTGGCGAAATAATTCCAACCCATGATTTCTATTCATATGAATCTAAATATATAGATGAGAATGGTGCTCGATTGGAAGTTCCAGCAAAAATTCCCGAAGAAGTGGGAGAACTTGTACGAGAGCTAGCTGTAAAAACATTTAAGGTGCTTGGAGCTGAGGGGTTGGGTAGAGTAGATTGTTTTTTAAAAAAAGATGGAAGTCTGATTGTAAATGAGATCAATACAATGCCTGGATTTACAAAAATCAGCATGTATCCTCGCCTGTGGGAGGTATCCGGGGTCTCTTATCCAGAGCTTATAGACCGTCTTATTGGTCTTGCTATAGAGCGTTTTAAACGCGAACAAAAACTGAAGAGTTCGTATTAGGTCGTGTCTAACCATTGACAAAAAAACCATATAATGTATAGTATCCGACAGCCGTACCGAAGAAACGCAAGGACTCCGGGTGCTGTCCGCAGGATATTCCAAAATCAAATTGTTTTGGGTACTCCTGACACAAAGAAACGTTGGCCGTAGATCGACTGACAACCGACCGAAAACCAGCGTGACAGAGTGTGGCGTTTCAAATCCATTGACATTCACCTTACCCCAAACTCCCAATCTCTCTCAGAGGCTGTTGTACGGCAAAGAGCAGGAGTCAAGTGGTGTCTGTGCAATGGACCGCGCAAAGCAGTAGTATTCTCCGCATAATGGGGATACGAAAGCAATGCGCGGTTTTCTTTTGGTCTATCACTTTGTTGTATTTGTGTTATAATCCTAAATTATGGAAAAGAATAGACTTTATATTTTTACAGGCTTGGTAATAGTGGCTGTTTTGGTCGGTGGTTTTTTTACGTATAAAACTTTTTTTAAGAAAACAAACTACATTTCAGGAGATAGTTTAATAACTGATCAAAAGAAGATATCTTTTGTCGATGAAACAAAAGATTCTAACCAACAAAGCACGACTACTCCCCAAACAAATGTCGTAAGTTTGCTTCAAAGTATTCCTTTTGTGGATTCGACATTAAATTTTTCTATAAATCTACCTGTCGGTTGGTCTGTTTCTAATAGAACAAGTCTTGATGAAACTCAAACTGTTACTTTTACTAATCCCAAAATAGCTGGTGCAAAGATAGATGTTACTAGAATAGAGAGAAACGTTGAAATGGAAAAGAAAATAAAAGAGATGAGTGAAGACGTGGTACTTTTGTTACTAGCTGATGATCTAAGTGTTGCTATGGAAATGTCGACTCGTGTTATAAAAAAGATAGATATAAATGGAAAAAATTATTTCCAACTATCTGGTGTTTACGCAGGTAAAACAAGTCAAAGAGAAGTGACTCAAAATGTCTATTTTGCTCTTACTCCAGAGGCGCATTATCGAATAGGGGTAGATGTTTATACTGATGTTTGGGCTAAAGAAAAAGATGCAATAATGCAGTCCGTCGATTCTCTTTTCTTGAAATAAAACAAAAGACACTGACTTTCGTCAGTGCCTGTACGTGGTGCGAGGTTCCATACCGGGGAGGTATGAAGTGGTGGACTGTTGTGCCTTCTTGGGTTCGATGAACTCGGGCGGTCTCGTGACGAGAACCGTCGCTGGGCACTTGCGTGCGAGCGCCTTGATGCGAGAACGCCGACGGCACTCTGCAAGCACTGAGTGGTAAAGATGGGCGCGGTCTTCTCCGAGCTCATCCTTTACGCACTGGGGAAGCCCCTTGCGACGATTCTCTTCGCTCATCCGCATCCGTGCCACGCTTGAAGTGGCAAGGCTCTTTACGAGCATGTCGATGTCCATGACACCTCCTATTTAAGGGTTTGAGAACGTCTCAAACCAAGATCTTCTAGATACAATCCTATCACAAAAAAACACAAAAGTCAAACACCCTGTGGATATTAGAAAAGGCTTTCCACGACCTCTTTTACATCAGCTCCATCTGCTTGTCCCTTCAATTCTTTCATTACAGCGCCCATAAAAATACCCATTTTAGATTTGTCTGTTATTCCAAGCTCAGCTTTTTTCTTTTCGGCAATTTCCCTTATAGCTTCTTTACTCATTGTTTCAGGGAGGAATGTCTGCAGTATCGCTAGCTCTGCTTCTTCGGAAGCTACTAGGTCTTCACGTCCACCAGCCTTAAATTGATCTATTGAATCTTTTCTTTGTTTTACGCTTCTTTTTATGACGTTTAAAGCTTCTTCGTCATTTAGCTCTTCTTGAGGTTTTCTCTTTTGTGCTACTAGTTCGTTTGTAAAAGCGGATACCAAGCCACGAAGTACGTTTAGTTTTACTGAATTTTTTGAGAGCATCGCTTCTTTTATACCGTCTCTGATTTGTTGTTGTATAGCCATGTTTTTATTGTGTAATAATTTTATATATACGGATAGTATAACAATTTGTTATAATTTTTGATATGCCAACAGAAATACTCTTTTCAATATTGGTTTTGTTTATTTTATTAAACGCTTTTTTCTTTTGGGTTATTTTAAAACGTGTGCGACCGACCACTGTCAACGAATCAAAAAATGATACGGGTTTTAATCTACTTTTACAACAAATGAATGAGCTTACTCGCACCGTGGATGCAAAAATAGGCGAGACTAGTAAACAAGTAAATGAATCAATGAGAAATCAGTTTTCTGAATCTTCTCGACTTATAAAAGAAGTAACACAAAGTCTGACAAAGCTCGATGAGACCAACAAGCAGGTGGTTTCTTTTGCAGATCAGCTTCAGTCACTTCAAGATATTTTAAAAAATCCAAAACAGCGCGGAATAGTAGGGGAATATTATTTGGAGACTTTGCTAAAAAATGTGTTGCCACCCGGATCATATCAAATGCAATATGCTTTTGCGGACGGCGAGATTGTGGACGCTATAGTCAAAGTCAAAGATAAAATCATTCCTGTTGACTCAAAGTTTTCTCTAGAAAATTACAATAGAATTATTGAAGAAAAAAATCCTGCCGAAAAAGACCGTCTTGAAAAAGTATTTGTGAATGATTTGAAAAATCGCATCACTGAGACAGCAAAGTATATACGTCCAAATGAAAATACCATGGATTTTGCTTTTATGTTTATTCCGCACGAAGCTATTTATTATGATCTTTTGATAAATAAAATCGGTGCACTAAAAGAAGATACAGAAAATCTCATACAGCGCGCTGCGGGAAAATACAAGGTGATAATCGTGTCACCAACCTCTTTCCTAGCTTATTTACAAACTGTTTTGCAGGGACTAAAGGCGATGCAGATAGAAGATACCGCAAAGGATATTATCAAGCGTGTAGATGAGTTGGGAAAACACCTAAAGAGTTATGAAGAATATCATCAGAAAATGGGTAATTCTTTGGCGACCACGATAAACCATTTCAACTCTAGCTCAAAGGAGTTTAAGAAGATGGATAAGGATGTTTTGCGTATTACTGGCCAGGCTGTCGGTATAGAGGCTTTGGTACTAGATAAGCCAGAATCAGAAGAATAAAAATATTTACGTAGATCAAAGTTTCATTTTTTGTATTATTGCTTTATAATCACTGATGGAAAAGGGTACCGGTGCTGGTCACCAGAAAGGTTTTTGTGGTCGAATTCACCATCTAGCAAAAGTGTGTGGTGCCGTACTGCAATACGGCGTCGTGACACCCAACAAAGAAAGGGGGTGGGCCATCCAAGGAGGCTGACCATAACTCCGGAACAAGCGGCTTCGTCTTTTTGGTAGAAGCTGACTGTTCAGCCCCAGGTTGACGCAATGCGTCCCTGGGGCTTCCTTATTTCTTGCATTTTTAGGCCATTTATGTAGAATATAACGACTATGGAATTTGCAGTAATACAAACAGGAGGAAAGCAATATCAAGTAAAAGTAGGGGATACTCTCACTATAGAGAAGCTTTCTGGCGACTTTAAGGCGGGTGATAAGATCACTTTTGATAAGGTTTTACTTGTTGATAATGGCAAAGATACTACTATCGGTACTCCTTTTATAGACGGTGCTTCTGTTGTAGCTTCTTTTACTGAAGCTGGCCGAGCTAAAAAAATAGAGGTTATAAAATACAAACAAAAGAGTAGATATCTAAAGAAAAACGGCCACAGACAACCCTTTTTTAAGGTAAAAATCGAAGAGATAAAATAACAAAAAGCACCCTTACGGGTGTTTTTTGTTATTTGGGCTGTGGATTGACAAAAAATTATTTTCTGATATAAATATGGTCAGAACCGTCACGTTGACAGGTCAAGAACAAACAAACAAAGGGGAAACCATGCCTTCGAAAAGATGGAGTCGTATTGATGCGGAGGGTCGTCTGACCTCGGCTCAAATCGTGGCCAAGGCTCTGGAAGCGATGTGCGTCAGTGAGGAGGATGCTGCGAAATGGACCGATACAACCTGTGATGCAATGGGAGACAGTGTGGCACAGAATGCCTGTCTCTGCTGTGACGCAGGTTTCGACAGTGAGAGTGTCGACGATCTCTTCTTCTTTCTCTCTGATATGATCGGTGGAGACATCGATCAGGGGGAGATTGATGCATGTCGGTCCTTGCTCGAAAGGACGATGCTCAAGGTCGACCACATCATTAAGGTCGTTGACCGGGCAAGGGCAATCATCAGCACTCCGCCCAAGGTCATCGCCCTGAACAAGGACGAGAGGACGAGCATCGATGAGCAGATTGCTCTTCATGCTCCCAACTTCGAGTCCTGACCTCAACCAATTCAAACAAGACCCGCGCGTCGCAGACGCGCGGGTCTCTTCTTTTATCTACTGTCTATTTTTTAAAGCATATTTTAGAGTCTCTGCATCAGAATATTCAAGTTCGGTTCCAGTAGAAAGACCTCTTCCGAGTGTCGATATTTTAAAATTATATTTTTCTCTTAAGGGAGCAACCATTTTCTTAATATATTCAACAGTATTTTCACCTTCAGGATTTGCGTTTAGGGCTAGTACTATTTCTTGCAAACCATTATTTGAGCGCATCTCAATACTTTTCAAAAGTTCTCTTATTCTTATTTTATTTTCAGGGTTTTGTTCTAAAATTGGCACAGATCCACCCAACACAAAATATTTTCCGTTGTATATTCCAGTTTTTTCGATATTTTCAAAATCAACATCTCGACTAACTACTGTCAAAATAGAAGAGTCTCTATTTTTACCTATACAAACATCACAAACATCAGAGCCAGAATGATTTTTAAAAAAGAAACGATAACAAGAAGAGCATATTTGCATTTCTTGTTTTATTTTTGTTATGAGTTCAGAAAGCTCGTTTAAATAAGTTTGATTTCTTGTAAGTAAAAAATATACAAAACGTTTTGCTTGGCGTGGGCCAATTCCGGGGAATTCAGAAAAAATAGATGTAAGTCTTTGAAGTATGTTCATGAATTAAAAATCAGAGAATTCTTTTTCTGCGCCACCAAAGCCATCTTTTGAAATACTTTGGAAGGTAGATTTCTTTTCGTTGAAGTATAAGTCTACTTTTCCGGTAGGACCATTTCTGTGTTTTTCTATCAAAATTTCGGCTATGTTTGTGCGCTCTGATTGTTCTTTAAATTTATCTTCACGATGAATAAACATAACGACGTCAGCGTCTTGCTCGATAGATCCAGAGTCTCGCAAATCTGATAGACGAGGTTTACCTCCACGTTGTTCTACGGCACGAGAAAGCTGTGATAGGGCAATCACTGGCACATCTAGCTCACGAGCAAGGTGTTTTAATGATCTAGATATTTCTGTAACCTGTTGAACCGTAGAGTCGGTAGCGCGAGCGTTTGTCGGAACCATGAGCTGTAAGTAGTCTACTATTATCATTCCAAGACCTTTTTCTCGTTTTAAACGACGTGCTACAGAACGCATTTTCAAAATATTATTACCAGGCTGATCGTCTATAAAAATAGGCGCTGTTGCGAGTTTGTCTAGTGATTGTCTAATAGACGCAAAATCTGATTCTTCTGTAAGTCTTCCTGTGCGAAGTTTCCATGCGTCTACGCTAGCTTGTGAAGAAAGCATTCTGTCTACGAGTTGTTGTGAACTCATTTCCAAAGAAAATATGCCGACGGGTACATTGTGGTTTATTGCAGCTTGGCGTGCGATATCGAGAGCAAGGGAAGTTTTTCCAACAGATGGTCTCGCAGCCAAAATAATCAAATCTGATTTTTGGAAACCAGCAAGAAGGTTGTCTAAATCAGTAAATCCAGATGGTACCCCACGCATTTCTCCTTTTGAATTGTGAAGTTTGTCTAGACGCTCCCAAGCTTCAGAAAGAGTGTCTTTTAGTTCGATAAATTTGTGTGCACCAGAGACGTTTGTCACTTCGTAAATCTTCTTTTCAGCTTTATCCAAAATGTATTCAAGCTCTTCCGCTTCTTCAAAGCCTAGCTGACATATAAACTCAGATGCTTCTATGAGGTCACGCATCATTCTTTTTTTGTGAACTATATCACCGTAATGTTTTATATTTGCTGAAGATGGTACAACGTGCACAAGCTCTGTAAGATAACTATTGCCACCGACTTGATCTAGCAAGTTTTTTTCTTTTAAACGTGAAGAAAGTGAAAGTAAGTCTATGGGCTCGCTTCTTTTGAAAAGCTCGAGCATTGTTTCGTATATTATTCTGTTTCTTTCAGAATAGAATGATCCACCATTGATGGTGTCCACTATTTCATGAATAGCTTCTGTGCGAAGCATAATAGAACCGAGAAGTGCCATCTCAGCTTCTATACTTTGTGGTGGGACGCGTACAGCGCGTTTAAAAGGTTCGTTTGCCATTGCCACAATACTAACATAGCGCGCTACTCACTTTAAAGTCGAAAAACTTGATAAAGTGTGGTTAAGCTGTGAAGAGCTATATTTTCCTTATTTCTACCCCTTTTTCTGTATCTTTTATTTCAAAACCTTCTCTTAAAATTGTATCTCTTATTTCATCAGACTTTGCCCAGTCTTTATTTTTTCTAGCTTTTTCTCTATCTGCTAGGAGTTTTGTAATAGATTTAGGTATTTCTTTCTCAGATTTAGTTATTTCTTTTGCGAGAGTCTTTAGGTTTAGGCCAAAGATTTTATCAAACTCATTTAATGTCGCTTTTTTATCTTTGTCTGAAACTTCTTTGTCTCTCATCATGTCCCACATCAAAGCAATAGCTTTTGGTGTATCCAAATCGTCGTTAATAAAATCTTTAAATTTTTGTAAGTAATCTCTGTGTATCTTTCCGAGACTCGGAAGGGAAGAGTATGCTCTTACTAGCTTTATAAGCGCGGTATTTGCACCTTCTATAGCTTCCCAAGAAAAAGTAACTGGCTGTCTGTAGTGGGCTGTTAGAAGCCAGTATCTATAACTAATTGGGTTTATGTTTTTGTCCAAAAGACTTTGTAATCTCAAAAAATTACCGTCTGATTTTGCCATCTTTCCATCTTCAACATTTACAAATGCATTGTGTAGCCAATATCTAGCGTACTGTTTTCCTGTGGAACTTTCTGATTGAGCTATTTCGTTGTTGTGATGAGTAGGTATGTGATCTATGCCGCCAGTATGGATATCGAAAGTTTCACCGAGATATTTCATAGACATTGCAGAGCATTCTATGTGCCAGCCGGGAAATCCAACACCCCAAGGTGAAGGCCACTCCTGCTGTCTCTTTTCGTGTGGCACGCAAAATTTCCACAAAGCAAAATCGGTAATATTTTTTTTCTGAGAATTTATAGTGACACGTGCGCCTTCACGTAAATGTTTTAAATCTATATTTCCAAGTTTGCCGTAGTTTTTAAACTTTGCAGTATCAAAATACATTCCATCTGATGTTTTGTATGCAAAACCTTTTTCCTCAAGATCTTTTATCAAGTCTATTTGTTCTTTTATATGCTCTGACGCTTTTGGAAATTTTGTGTCAGTTGTGTCTATGTTTAATTTGACCAAATCTTCTAGAAAGATTTTTGTATAAAAATCAGCAATTTCTGAAGCAGTTTTTTGTTCTTTTTTTGCACCCTCTTCTATTTTGTCTTTTCCTTCATCGCCATCACCGACTAGATGTCCAACATCTGTAATATTTATAATTTGATTTACTTTGTATTTGTTGTAAGTGAGGGTTCTTTTTAGAATATCTGCAAGAACATATGCTCTAAGGTTTCCTATGTGTGCATAGTTGTATACTGTGGGGCCACAATTATACATGCCCACCACTCTATCTTTGATTGGGAAAAACTCCTCTTTTTGTTTAGTCAGTGTGTTCCAGAATGTAATCATAGCCAGCCTTTAAATTTGAAGAATGAGAACATTGTAGCACCAATTAGTAGTATTGCACTAAGAAGTATCCAAAAATCGTGTGGTGTGCCTATTATTGGCCTAGAAATAGTATCAATCTGGAAAATAGACACTATGAGAGAAAGTGGTACTGCAATAAAAGCTAAAATTGTGAGTATTTTTGTTATTTCGTTCTGTTTTGTTTCTAGTAGGGAATTATTTGTCTCGCGCAATTCAACCACTATGTCCATATTACTTTTTATGGAATTCTGTATTTTAAAATATTCTTCTAGAGCTGTTCTAGTGTAATAAGGGAAATGATCACCAAAGAGTCTTTTTCCCGCTATTTCAAGTGTGACTAAAACCTCCTTGTGCATGTCAGTAGTTTTCTTGAAATCTAAAAGTGTGCGACTTACGTTTGAAAGAGCGAAAACCATTTCCTTTTCATTTCCTTTAAAGATTTTTGTTTCTATGTCTTTTATCCAACCCTCTATGAAAGCAATTTCATCAAATATCGAATGATATATTTCTTTTAGGATGATATAGAAAAGATATCCTGCAGGATATTCTATATTTTTCTTATCTAAAATAGCGCTGACCTCTAGTTTTTTGGCAAATTTATGTATTGAGTCTATCGTATCGTAACGTGCTGTAATGAGAAAATCCTTGCCGATTATAAAATCAACTTCTTGGTCTGTTTTTTCTGTATGACTATGTTTAAAAGCAGGAAAATGTAAGACTAAATATATATAGTTTGTACTCAATTCTACTCGAGGCTTATTTGTGGGAACTAAAATTTCTTTTGCCACTAGTGGATCGACACCAAATTCTTCTATTATCTCTTGAGCGTCTTTGTCTGTTGGTTGATCTATGTCTATCCAAGTAACACCTTTGTGAGAGTATCTATTTATCATGTGAAAAAATATTTACTCTAATTATAATGTAATAAAAGTTTGACCACAAGAAGCTACTTTGAGATAATGATGTGACAAATGAATCACTTTTTTTCTAAATATAAAATTTCAATTATAGTTTCAATCCTCGTAATAGGGGCTTCTTTTTTTTGTGGAGTTTATGTGGGAGCAAACGGAAATAAAAATTCTTTTTTGGAAGCAAATTTAGAAAATAAAGATGCTGGAGTTTTGGTAAAAGCTGACTTCGGACCATTTTGGAAAGCTTGGAATATTTTAAATGAAAAACATGTTGCTTCAGGATCTTCTACACCTCAGATTACAGATCAAGAAAAAGTGTGGGGCGCTATTGAGGGTCTGACAAGTTCTTTTAAAGATCCTTATACCGTATTTTTCCCACCAGCTGATGCAGAGATTTTTGAAAATGATATCAGTGGCAATTTTCAAGGTGTGGGTATGGAGATAGCAATACGTGATGGGATCCTTACTGTTATCGCTCCACTCAAGGGCACACCTGCACAAAAGGCTGGAATATTGGCTGGAGACAAAATCCTAAAAATTGATGAAAAGACGACAAATGATATGAACTCCGATGAGGCTGTTAAGCTAATACGCGGAAAAGGTGGTACAAAAGTAAAGTTTACTATCCTAAGAAATGGTTCCGATAATCCTATTGAGATATCAGTCGTGCGTGCAACAATAGACATACCTACAATAAAATCATATACAAGGGCAGACGGTGTTTTTGTAATAGAGCTTTATAATTTTTCTGCTATCTCCACAGATCTTTTTAGAAAAGCTTTGCGTGAGTTTGTTGCATCAAGAACAAATAAATTAGTTTTAGATTTGCGAGGCAATCCGGGAGGTTATCTTGAGGCTTCTATAGATATGGCTAGTTGGTTTTTGCCTCTAGGTGATGTGATCGTTAGAGAAAATTTTGGCCCAGATAAAGACGAAATAGTACACAGAAGCAAGGGATACAGTATTTTTAATGAAAACCTAAAAATGGCAGTACTCATAGATGGAGGATCTGCTTCAGCAAGTGAAATATTGGCGGGCGCTCTACAAGAGCATGGTGTAGCAAAGCTTGTAGGAAGTAATTCATATGGAAAAGGTTCTGTGCAAGAACTAGTAAAGATCACTCCAGACACATCATTAAAGGTCACTATTGCTAGATGGCTTACACCAAACGGTAAATCAATATCAGATGGTGGATTGAAGCCGGATATTGAAGTAAAAAGAACTGCTGATGATGTTGCAAAGGGGATAGATCCACAAATGAAAGCGGCGGTTGAATTATTGCTCAAAAAATGATAAAACTCTGTAGTCATCAATTATTTTAAAAAACACCATGAAAGTAATATTCCTAAAAAATGTTCCGAAAATAGGTCAGAAATACGATGTAAAGAATGTATCAGACGGATACGCTCTCAACTTCCTCATTCCACAAAAGCTTGCAGAAATAGCTAGTCCTAGTGCACTAAAAAAAGTAGAAATGCTAAAGGCTCAAGATGAACAAGAGAAAAAAGTTCAAGCAGAACTTTTGGCTAAAAACATGCAAGCTATCGGTGGCACAAAAATAGAGTTTACAGAAAAGGCTAATGATAAGGGTCATCTTTTCTCAAGTATCCATAAAGAAGCTCTTGTGACTGCATTAAAGGAGCAAGCTCATTTAGATATAATTGCTGATTTTATTGATCTTCCAAAGCCGATAAAAGAAACTGGTGAACACAAAGTGACTGTAAAAGTAGGGGATAAAAGTGCTCAGTTTGTGGTGGTTGTGAATAGTAAATAACGTAAAAAGTTGTTTTAAAAAGTACGCGTCAATCCCTGTCGGGATTGCTGCTTCACTCGGCGCCGTCGCGCCTGAGCAAGGCTTTTTAAAACAACTTTTTACTTTTGCCAGACTTTTCAAACAAAAACAGGTCTCTTACTCGAGACCTGTTTTTGTGATTGTTTACTCTACGTGCACTATTTTCTTTACTTTTATAGAATCGTCGAAGTGTGTTTTTCTTGTGTTACCAAACTTAACAACCCCTTCTTTAATAGCGAAAAGAGTGTGGTCTTTTCCCATGCTTACATTTTTACCAGCTATTACGTCAGTACCTCTTTGACGTACCAAAATAGAACCAGCTTTTGCTAGTGCTCCTGAGGTGATTTTAACACCGAGGTATTTAGGATTTGAATCTCTGCCGTTTTTGGTTGAACCACCGGCTTTTTTGGTTGCCATACTATGTTTTTAAATGCTTTTATCTGCTAAAATATCAGTCAAATGAGTATAAAAGATAATCTCCTAAAAATCAAGCCCCTTTTTAACAAAAATACAATATACGGTTTTATCCTCATTTTCGTGGCTATTACTGCGTTTGGCCT
>CAYOFR010000024.1:0-23841 GCA_964403475.1 uncultured Candidatus Saccharibacteria bacterium
GAAGCAGCTATCTTGTATGCAATTTCAGATGAGTCCACATCGTGGTAAGAACCGAATGTAAGTTCACAAGAAATATTTACCATTTTGTATCCAGCGACTATTCCTCTGTCCATAGCTTCTTTTACACCCTTTTCTACAGCAGGGATAAATTCTTGTGGAATCACACCTCCCTTAATAGAATCTATAAACTCAAACTCATCATATCGCTTTACGTTCTTAGGCACTTTCTCCCCTTCTGCAACCTTTTCCATAGGCTTGATGTTGATCTTTACGTGACCGTATTGACCTTTTCCTCCAGACTGCTTGATGTACTTGTGTTCTGCCTCGGCTGTACCTGTAATAGTTTCTTTGTATGACACTTGAGGTTTACCAACGTTTGCTTCTACAGAAAACTCTCTTTTCATACGATCAACCATGATTTCTAGGTGCAACTCTCCCATTCCTGAGATGATAGTTTCTCCAGTGTCAGCATTTGAACTGATCTTAAATGTTGGATCTTCGTCAGAAAGTTTCTTTAGAGCCATACCCATTTTTTCTTGATCAGCTTTTGTCTTTGGTTCAATACGCAAAGAAACCACTGGCTCAACGAATTTAATAGGATCTAGAACGATAGGATTATTTTCGTCACAGAAAGTATGAGATGTTTTTGCTGTTTTTATACCCACAGCAGCAGCGATTTCTCCAGCAAACACTTTCTTTACCTCTTCACGCTTATCAGCTTGAAGTCGCACGATACGGCCAAGTCGCTCTTTTTCACCTGTTGTTGAATTGTAAATATATGTTCCAGCTTCTATTGTTCCAGAGTAAACACGGAAGAAAGTAAGCTGACCTACGAAAGGATCGTTTTGAAGTTTGAAAGCAAGAGCTGCAAATGGCTCTGAATCAGAAGGTCCACGCTCTATTTCATTTCCAGTCTTTGGATCAATTCCCTTTACAGGAGGCATATCTAAAGGAGAAGGAAGGTATCTTACAACGGCATCGAGAACAAGCTGTACTCCCTTGTTTTTCAAAGCAGAACCAGCGTAAACAGGAATCAACTTTACAGCTAGAGTAGCTTTTCTTAGGGCAGAGTGAAGAGCGTCCATTTCTGGCTCTTTTCCATCAAGATACATACTCATGAGAGCATCGTCTGTCTCAACGATTTTCTCTATAAGCTCTGCGCGGAATTTTTTCGCTTCTTCTAAGTACTCAGCAGGAATTTCATCTTCTCGGATAGTGTTACCCATTGTTCCCTCGAAATAAAACGCCTTCATCTTTAGCAAATCAATAACTCCAAGGAAATTTTCTTCAAGACCGATAGGAATTTGCATTCTAACGGCATTTTTGTTTAGACGATCAATGATAGATTTGTATGATCGTTCAAAGCTTGCACCCATACGATCAAGCTTGTTTATAAAACAGATTCGAGGCACCTTTCCATCGTCAGCATATCGCCAATTTGTTTCTGATTGAGGTTCTACTCCAGCTACACCGTCGAAAACCACCACAGCACCGTCAAGAACACGTAGAGAACGCTTCACCTCAGCGGTAAAGTCAATGTGTCCAGGAGTATCAATGATATTAAAACGATGCTTGAAAGAAGTATCAGCACCCATGAATGTTGGATTCCAGAAACATGTGATAGCAGCCGCAGTAATAGTAATACCTCGCTCTCGCTCCTGCTCCATCCAGTCAGTAGTGGTGTTTCCTTCATGCACTTCACCTATCTTGTGACTTTCTCCTGTGTAATAAAGTACGCGCTCTGATGTGGTCGTCTTTCCCGCGTCGATATGCGCAATGATTCCAAAATTTCTAACTTTCTCTAATGGGTAGTCTCGATTCATAAAATATTATTTTTTAATAATTATATTTAAAATTTAAGTTAAAACATAATTTGCGGAGACTTGCGAGCGTGTCGACGCGAGCACGAGGAATTTTTTAGCAAAAAAATATCCGTGCTCCGTAAATTATGTTTTAACGGAAATTACCAAGCAAAGTGAGCAAAAGCCTTGTTTGCTTCAGCCATTTTGTGGGTATTTTCTCGTTTCTTCACAGCCTCACCTTCGTTCTTGCTTGCTGAGATTATTTCATCAGCCAATCTGATGTGCATAGGAGAGCCCTTTTTTGCACGTGCAGCTTCGATAATCCATTTCATAGACAAAGCAAGCTTTCTTTCTGGTCTTACTTCTCGAGGAATTTGGTAGTTGGCACCTCCCACTCGGCGAGATCGCACCTCCATCAAAGGACCAGTATTTTTCAAAGCCATATCAAGAACCTCAATAGGATCTTCTGTCTTTTGCTTCTCTTTTATTTCATTTAAAGCACCATAAACTATCTTTTGAGCAGTTTGTTTCTTTCCACTCTCCATTACATAGTTGATAAGCTTACCTATCTTTACTGAATCGTATGTAAAGTCTGGACCTACTATATTTCTATTTTTTACTTTTCTTCGCATGGGAAAATTTCAGTTTATTTTATTTCTTTGGTTTTTTAGCTCCGTACACAGATCGACTTGTCATTCTGTCTGCAACGCCAGTAGCATCAAGTACTCCACGTACAATAGTGTATCTTAGACCTACGTCCTTTACACGTCCACCTCTTATCATCACCACTGAATGCTCTTGTAGGTTGTGACCTATACCTGGGATGTATGCTGTGACTTCCATACCGTTTGTAAGGCGAACACGAGCGATCTTTCGGATAGCTGAGTTTGGCTTTTTAGGAGTCTTTGTTGTTACTTTTGTACATACACCTCTCTTGAAAGGAGCTGGATAGTATACTGGTCGGTTTTTAATAACGTTAAAACCACGAGAAAGAGCTGCGGCTTTTGATTTCCTTTTGTTTTTGTTTCTTTTTCTTTTTACAAGCTGATTTATGGTTGACATATATAAATTAAAAACCGCCTAGCGGAATACCACACACTTTAATATGTAACCATAAAAAATGCAAGCACCCATCTATATCCTAAACCCCGTAATAAGTGAAAAGAAGAAAGTTGTAATAGGATTCAAAAAACCCGATAGAAAAAATATAAACACCAGAACTATAATAAAACCATAAGATTCAAAAGCTCCTCTAAAGCGCTGAAGGTGATACGGTAACAATGCAAACAATATTTTTGAGCCGTCTAAAGGCGGAATTGGTACTAAATTAAAGATAGCCAACATTAAATTCAATAATACGAGTACAGCAGATATAGATATAAATTCTGACGATAATAGACCGGCACCACCAGCAAATCTAATAATTAACCCAAAGACCAAAGCAATAGCAATGTTTGAAGCGGGTCCAGCTATCGCCACTATCGCCTCTCCCCATTTTTGATTTCTTAAATTATAAGGATTAAAAGGCACTGGCTTTGCCCAACCAAATAAAAACTTTGAACCAGTTATAACCAAAAACACTGGAATGATTATGGAGCCCCACAAATCTAAATGTTTTAATGGATTTAAGGTAAGCCTTCCTTGATGTTTAGCGGTAGGATCACCCAATAAATAAGCAGCATATCCGTGAGAGACCTCATGAACCACAACCGACATTACTAGGAGTGCGATTTGAAAAATTGTTTCCATATACTTGCTAAATATAAAACATATGATAGCATACAGAACATTCATTTAAAAACATGGCTAATACATGCGAAGTTACAAAAAGAGGCTCAATTGTTGGCGGTGGCTATAGCAACCGTACTCGTGCTACACAATTCAATCCAACAGGAAAAGTCCGAAAATATCTAAATCTTCAAAAGAAGAAAATCTACGTGCCTGAATTAAAAAAGTACGTAAACTTAACATTGTCTACAAGAGCAATAAAGACAATAAACAAAAACGGAGCTTTCGCAACACTAAAAAAAGCGGGGCTTATCTAAATTTTATAAAAACTTTCCAAAATTCCGCCTTCTGGCGGTTTTTTGTTGTAAATAAATTTAGATTCATCACTCTTGACTTATCTTATAAACACTGTATTGTGTCGAAAGATTTGAATAGACGCCAACGTGGCGTTTTTTCAGTCCTTTCACAAAAACAGGAGACTTCTTAATGACGCTGTCCTCTACACTGGAATGGCTAAGCCACAATTGGTTGTGGGTGATCATTCCCATCCTTTTGATCGTCTTTTTCAAGATTTGGGTGCGCTTCTTTGGCGTAGTACTGATCCCAAACGATTCCATCGGCATCGTCACCAAGCGATGGGTGCTCATGGGCAACAACCGACGCTTGCCCGACGGCAAGATCATCGCTCTCAATGGAGAAGCCGGCGTCCAAGCAGACACGCTTGCACCCGGACTGCACTTTGGCTATTGGCCTTGGCAGTACTCGATTGACACAGAAGAGTTCGTGGTCATTGAGGAAGACAAGATTGGTGTCGTTGAGTCGCGAGACGGAAAGCCCCTTGAGGCTGGACGTGTTCTCGCCAAGAAGGTCGCTTGCGACTCATTCCAAGATGCCAGAGCATTCCTTATTGGTGGTGGTGAGCGTGGTCCTCAAATCACGATTATCCCACCAGGTACGTACCGAATCAACACCCAGCTCTTCACAGTAAGTGAGGTGCCTGTCCTCGAAATCGCGGACAACAAGATCGGCATCGTCACCACCAAGGAAGGTGCGCCGCTCCCATCAGGAGAAATTGCAGGCAAGGTCATCGAAGGACACAACATGTTCTGCGATGCCCAAGTCTTCATTGATGGCGGTGGTACCAAGGGTTTGCAAGAGCAAGTGATGCTTGCTGGTCGGTACTTCCTCAATCCCAATTTCGCAACCGTGGAAATTACGGAGATGACTGTGGTGCCGATTGCACACGTGGGTGTCGTTATCGCCTACGTGGGTGCGGCTGGAACAGACCTTTCTGGTGCTGCTTTCCAACACGGCAACTTGGTGGCACAGGGAGAAAAGGGTGTTTGGGCTAAGCCCTTTGATCCGGGCAAGTACCCGATCAACACCATGACTCACAAGGTAGAAAATGTGCCGACAGCCAACGTCGTGCTCAACTGGGCAACCGGTAAGACCGAGTCCCACAAGCTAGACGAGAAGCTGTCCACTATCACAGTCCGGTCTTCAGACGGCTTTTCGTTCAATCTGGACGTTAGCCAGATCATCCACATTCCAAGCAACGATGCCTCCAAGGTTATCGCTCGCTTCGGAAGCGTGGCGAATCTGGTGACACAGGTCCTTGAGCCCACCATTGGCAACTATTTCCGCAATGCGGCTCAAAGCTCTGACGTCATTGAGTTCCTCAAGAATCGTCAGGCTCGTCAGAACTCAGCGAAGGAAGCAATTGCTGAAGCTCTCAGGGAGTACAACGTCGTCGCCGTGAATACTTTGATCGGCGACATCGCTCCTCCTACAGAGCTAATGAAGACTTTGACTGATCGCAAGATTGCTGAACAGCAGAAGCTGACATTTGAAACTCAGCGAACAGCAGAAGAAACTCGAAAGTCACTCGAGCAGGCCAAGGCGCAAGCCGCTACACAGGCGGGCGTCGTGACTGCAGAGCGATCTGTCGAGATTGCAAAGTTCACCGCTGCGGCTGCTGTTGAAACAGCCGAGGGTGAAGCCAAGTCCAAGACCATCAATGCCAAAGCTGATGCTGAGGTGACGACGGTGACTGGCACTGCCCTGGCTACCAAGACGGCGGCAGTCGGTACTGCAGAAGCAACAGTCATTCGTTTGAAGACTGAGGCTGTCGGCCAAGACAACTTTGCTTTGATCGAGGTCGGTGGTGCACTTGCCAAGAGCGGTCAGCGACTCACGCCAGACTTTGTTGTTGGCGCGAGCACTGGTCCCGACGGCAAGGGTGGCACTCTCGTTGATGTGTTGCTTGCTGGTCTCGTTCGCGAAAGCGTGAAGAAGGATGGTCACACTGTCCTTCCCAAGCCCACAACGACCGAACCCGCAGGAAGCACTGACGCTGATACTGCCACTGGAGCCACTCCGGCCCCAGCTCTGACGGCTCCAACACCGGAAACAGGAAGTCCTGCTCCGGCAAGTGGTACTGGTGACAAATCGGAGATCAAGTTGCAAAGTGACGACTCTGCCCAAACGGGTAGCAAGAAGCCTGACAACAAGAAGGATCCGAAGAATCCAGGCAACAACAAGTAGTGAAGTTCTTTTCGCACATTTAACCCACAGGGTTCCTAGTCAAGTGACTGGGAACCCTGTTTTCATTTCCTCAACCACCTCTCCCCATTTGATTCAAATACAATAGTTCCCTGCTCGTACGTGCCAAGAATCGGAATTTTATTTTGCGTCAGGCGGTCGGTAACTTCGGGGCTCGGATGTCCATAAGAATTATTTTTTCCAGCAGAAATAACTGCGTACTTAGGTAAAACTTTTTGCAAAAAATCCTGACTTGTAGAAGTCTTTGACCCATGATGCCCCACTTTTAAAATATCGCTATTCAAGTGAGCCGTACTAGTAGATGACAGACCACTCTCCAATTCAACCAAATATTTTTCTGTTTTTTCTGGAGCGTCACCAGTGAGCATTATAGATGTGTTTTTATACACCAACTTCGCGACTATCGAGCCGTCATTTGTAGAAAAAGTCGATACGTCTTTGTCAGGAAAAAGTATGAATAGATGCACGTCAGTATCAAGTAAAAAATCCATACCGCGGCGAGCTATTACTTTTTTCGCATTTACACCTTTTATATCTTTTTCCAAATCAATAGCTTTTTCTAAATTTTTATAGACCTGTGTTTGCGTGACTGTCCCCGGCTCGACCACCAAACCAACATCAAACTTTTTTAAAACACTAAGAAAACCTTCTATATGATCCCTGTCAGGATTTGTTACGACAATCATGTCTATTGAATCATCAAAAAAAGACATCCGCTTTGATAATTCACCAATGACATTATTACCAGGCCCACCATCTACAAGAATCTGATTTCCGTTGGGTGTTTCAATAAAAATAGCGTCACCTTGTCCAATATTTAAAAAAGCAACCTCAAGCAAACCACTGCCTTTGCTAGAAAAGATAAAAACCTGATACCAGACAAGCATTGAAGTAATAAAGAAAAATGTTATTAGCGAAAGTCGTGGGTATTTAAGTAAGTTTTTCATGGTAATAGTGATTTTGAGAACATGACCTTAAATCAAATAATTTGATATGATAAACACATGAAACCATACACAGAACAAAAATTTAATATCGGTGAGCTTGAAGGTATTTCTAAAAAAAATATTGAGGAACACTTCAAGCTCTACGCGGGATATGTCAAAAATACAAATTTGATAATGGAAAAAATGGCTGAGCTTCGAGCAGACAGCGAAAAAAATGCTTACATGATCGGTGAGCTTCAAAGACGTTTTGGTTTTGAATTTGATGGAATGAGTAACCATGAATATTATTTTAAAAGCTTAGAAGGCGGACACTCAGATCTCAGCGCAGGCGACCTAAAGAGTATGATTGAGTCCCAGTTTGGTAGCTTTGATACTTGGCTTGCTACATTTACAGCCATGGCAATGACTCGAGGAGTGGGATGGGCAATGCTTTACTACGATCATCATGCAGGACAGCTCGTACACGCTTGGGTAGAAGAGCAACATCTCGGACATCTCACCGGTCTACAGCCAGTCCTCGCTCTCGATATTTGGGAGCATGCATATGTATATGACTATGCAACATCTGAAAAGAAAAAATACATCGAAGCTTTTTTCAAAAATCTAAACTGGAGCGTAATAGAGAAAAATTTTATGGAGGCAAAGAAGCTTGTTTAAGTTTTTTTCTAACATACAAAAAAGAAAAAATTAAATACAAAATAAAAACTAGCCACGGGGAAACCTGTGGCAAGTTTATGTAAGCGAAAGGTAAACCGGAAAATATTTCAACGACCAAAAGCATATACTGCAACAATAAATAAGAAAAATAACCAAAAATTAAAGAAAGAAAACCGCTAAAAAAACCTACCATACCAGTGACAAAACTCAGCGCCATCGCTATTGGCACAGCCAATAGTACAAGTAGATTGGTGACAAGAGAAACAATAGATACCATACCTGTCATATAGATAAGTAAAGGCAAAAGAAAAATTTGCGTAGCAAGTGTGGAAGCAACAGTAGAACGAATACCAAATTTTTCAGGCAAAAAACAAAGTTTTTTCTCAAAAAATGGAGAGCAAACCACAAGAGCAAATGTTGCCATACAAGAGAGCTGAAAAGATGGATCTGATAAAAGGATAAGTGGGTTATGAAAAACCATTACAGAAGCAGCGAGAAAAAGTGCGCGCAAAATATCGTAATTACGTCCAGTCGCTCTACCAACAAGAGCAATACATGACATTATCGAAGCGCGCACCACAGTCGCCCCACTACCAGTAATAAGGGCAAAAGCAAAAATGCCCAAGATCCCACCGATAACTCCAGCAAACTTTGGTAGAAAAGAGAAAACTTTTACGATAAACTCAGCCACTATCGTCACGTTATATCCAGATAGCACCACGACATGAACAAGTCCAGACTGACGAAAAGCATCAGTGAGCTCCTTACCCAAAGAATGTTTAGCACCAAGTAAAATACCTCCAGCGAGAGAAGAATGTGGCTCAGGAATAACTTTTTGTATATTCTCAATAAAATATTTTTTAAATCTAAAAAGATAATTCAAGAGAAAATTTCCATGACCACGATCTATTATAAAAATGTCCGGCCGATAAATCTGATATCCTATACCATCTTTTTTTAAATAAGAAATATAATCAAACTCCCTACCGGTATTTGTCTCAAAATTTTCAGGCAACTCTAAAAGACCCGATATTTTTACTCTGTCGCCATAAGCAAAATCATTGCCCAGTGGAACATTTACCAAGATTTTATATTTAGAATCATCTGGAGCCACAACCAGACGCATACCACTTTCTCTGACATCGGGCTCATCTACCAAAATACCGCTGATTTCTATTTTTTCACCGACATAATCCTCAAAAATATCTTTTGTAAAAGGATGAGCAACAAAAGAATGCCTGGTAACACCAGCAAATATACAAAAAACTAAAACACTAAATAAAAATATTGAAGGAAATTTTTTCCTAAGAAAAGTAAAGGTTAAAAACAAAAGAAAAGAAACAAGAAAACAGTACAAACAAAAAATAAAAGAAAATTTTAAGAGAGAATCGATAGCAACGCCACACAAAAAACCAATCAAGACAACATAGAGAAAATTATCGCGCATTCATAAAATATAGTGCGTCGATATAAATTTTAATTAAATAAATATTAAAGTTTTTTCCAATCAGCGATTATGCTTTTTTCTTCTGTCTCGCTAAGGGCTTTTTTAAATTTTGCACCTCGCACACCCTTTACACGGCCTTCACATTCCCCCCAAGTAGAATGCGTCTCTATCACTCCATTTACCATACTTATATATGAATAAGCTTTCGCTTTGGATCTGTTTTTTGCTTCACTTCTATCTTTTTTTTGTGCCAACTGTTCATCATCCATAGAAATGTTTTTGACATCATATTTGTAGTCAGAAATATTTCCAGAAAAAAGCTGAGGCACTTCATTTGTAGCAAATCCAGATGCTATCTCATCAACCCTTTCGTTGCCAGCAATCCCTATGTGACCACCAACATAATTCCATTTAATTTTCCCAATAAATTTTTGAGTAAATAAATCTAACTTTTCCCACAAATCCCTATTTACCACATCATCTTTCTGTAAAGTCTTCCAACTTCTTTTTTTCCAACCGAAAATCCATTTTGTAATTCCATTTATTACGTACCTTGAATCCGTATAAATACTTATTTCAGAAATATCTATATTTTTTTTCGATATATTTTCAAGAGCAGAAATGGCACCAACAAGCTCCATTCTGTTGTTGGTTGTGTGTTTTTCTGCGCCCCCAAGCTCTGTCACACTATCTCCCACCACCAACACAGCACCCCAACCACCAGGACCTGGGTTACCTTTTGACGCACCATCACTAAAGATAATTACTTTTTCTTTCATTTCTAAACAATAATATCAACGACCCTCAAACGCAATTCTGGATAATTTTTAAACATAGACTTTTCAAAAGTCGCGACTAGGTTTATTTTCATACCAGCAGTGAGACTTTCTCTACGTTGCACAGAAGCAAAAAAACAAATAGCCGACACGCTCTTTCCTTGGGAAGGAGTAAAACGAAGTTCTAAATGGTTTTTTTCTTTACCAAAAATTTTGGCTTCTTTTATTACGATTTGCTCAAATAGAAAAAGAGGTTTTGGATTACCTACACCAAAAGGCGCGAGTTTCTCTATCATTTTATAAGTATTCCAATTCACATCATCAATAGACAACTTTCTATCAATCAATATCTTTTCCATATCATAGGCACCAGACTTTTCACGAAGTTTTTCATAAGCTTCTACTATTTTTTCTTCTAGTGTATGAATATTTTCATGAGAGACCGCAAAACCTCCAGACATCTTGTGTCCACCGAAATGCAAAAAAGAATCTTTTGTTGCCTCCATTAATTCAACGACACTTATTGATCCATCAGAACGACATGAGCCCTTTATAGTAGAACCACCCTCTCGCCCCCACAGAAAAACAGTGGCTCCGTAATCATCCTTTAATGTGTTTGCCGCCAAACCGAGCAGAGAAGGTTTCCAATCGGGATTACCTATTACCACCACTTTTTTCATGGTGCCATTTTCTACACGATGAGTAAGAATTTTTTTTATTTCTTTTACCATTGAAGCCACTATCCCCTTTCTTTCATCATTTATATTATTTAAATGAGCGCTCAGCATTCCCGCTTCCACAACATCACGAGTGGAAAGAAGTTTGAAAGCGTCGAGAGGAACACCCATTCTAGAAGCCGCATTTATACGTGGAGAAATCGTAAAGCCAATATCATCCTCAGAAATGTGACGCTGATTTGTTTTTACTGTGCTCAAAAGTTTGAGCAATCCGACACGTGGAGAAATACGTAACACCTTTAGACCATAGAAAGCAAAAACACGATTTTCACCAATCAAAGGCACCATATCAGAAAGAGTTGCTAGCCCAACCATATCAAGAAGCCACTTTTCCCAACCATGACGCATTTCTTTTACCATGTCTCTTTGTCGCATTGTATAAACAAGACCCTGAACAAACTTAAAAATCACACCAGAACCACAAAGTATTTTTTCTGGATACTGACAATCTGATTGTTTAGGATTTAAAATTGCATAAGCATTTGGAATATCACTACCAGCTTCATGATGATCTGTAATAATTACATCAATACCGAGCTCTATAGCCCTTCTTACAGCCAGAACGTCTGTTATACCGCAATCAATTGTGATGACTAGATTTGCCCCATTTTTTGCAAACTCATCTATGGCTTCTACATGCAGACCAAAACCCTCATCGATGCGATGCGGTATATAATTTTCAAAATTTTCATAACCAATTTTTTTAAAAAGATCATGGAGAACAACAGCACCAGGAATACCATCAGCATCATAGTCACTATAAATAATTACCTTCTGTTTTTCTGCTATAGCTTTTAGCACACGCTCGACAGCCTTTTCCATATCTTTCATCCTAAAAGGATGATGATTGTCACGATCATAGTCTGGATTTAAAAATTGTTCTGCTTGTTCACGATTAGATATACCCCTAGCACGAAGCAAATCTCGAAGTAGCTCAGGGTAAACATTCATTTCATCTTCTAGTGTCTGCGGAAAGTTTTCCCTAAGTAAATATTGATTCATGCATTTATTTTATCACAGCGAAAGGTATAATACAGATATGGAAAACTGTATTTTTTGCAAAATAGTAAAAGGAGACATACCTTCACATAAAGTTTACGAGGACAAGGACTTTTTAGCATTTTTAGATATAAATCCACGCTCACCAGGACACACACTAGTGATACCGAAAGAACACTATCGCTGGGTGTGGGATGTACCAAACGCCGGAGAATATTTTGAAATTGCAAAAAAGATTGCCACAGCACAAAAAAAGGCATTCAAAGTAGATCTAGTCGAGGTCAAAGCTGTGGGAGAAGAAGTGCCACATGCTCACATATGGATATTTCCAGATACCAAAAAAGCTATTGGCGATAAAAAAGATTTTGAGGAAAATATGAGAGTAATAAAAGAAGCTATTTAGTTTTTATTTTTCAAAGCTTCAATACCTGTCAAAGTCCCATTTGCGAGAAAATCTAGCATTGCACCACCACCAGAAGAGACAAAATTAAATTGCTTTTCTAAACTCATAGAAGCAATGGCAGCAAGAGTATCAGCGCCACCAACTACAGACTCAGAAGCACTGTCTGCTATTTTACCCGCCAATTCAAGTGTTCCCTCCTTAAAACCAATTTCAAAATTACCGAGCGGGCCATTCCATAAAACATATTTTGCATCATTAACAAGCTCTGAAAGTTTTAAAAGTGTTTCTGCGCCAGCGTCTACTATTATTTCGCCGTCCCCTACCTCAGAAATAGTTTTTATAGAAATCTCGTCGCCATTTTTTACAACAACATCAGTCGGTAAAATAATTTTCTTTGTATCAAGCATTTCCTTTAAACCAAAATCACCATCAGACACCGTAGACGCGCCTATGTTGTACCCAAGCTCTCTGAAAAAATTGTGAGCAAGAGCCCCACCGACAAATACAATATCGGCGATTTGTAGAAACTTTTTAATCAAAGGAATTTTTGTATCAAACTTCGCTCCACCTAAAATAAAAACAAAAGGGTGTGGAGGACTAAAGGTTTTTGATAGATGCTCTACTTCACTTTGTAAAAGTAGTCCCATAAAACCAGGTATATATTTAGGAATTCCAACTATAGAAGCGTGCTCCCTATGTGAAGAAGAAAAAGCCTCGTTTACATAAAAATCGGCCAAATCTGCTAATGATTTTGCAAAATCCTGATTGTTTTCTTTCTCTCCGGGATAGTTTCTTAGATTTTCAAAAAGAACACTTTCACCGTCTTTTAAATTATTAACAACTTCTACAGTATTTTCATCTACATATTTTTCAACAAAAGAAATTGGCATTCTTTCTTTTAGATAATCAAATACTGGCTTTAGTGTTGAAGATTCTTTACCTTCGCAATGACTCAAAATTATTATTCTTGCGCCACGAGACTGTAAAAGCTCGATAGTTGGCATTGATTTCCTAATACGAAAATCGTTGAAAACTTTTCCATCTCTCAGAGGCACATTTAGATCGAGACGCAGAATGACCTTCTTGCCACGCACATTTGTCATTTCTGTAACAGAGTGTGGATTCATTTTTTTATTTTACCTTACTTACAATTTTTACTATATCACCAAAACTCACGGGCTCTAGACTTTGTCTTCCAACCAAAAATCCATCTACCTGACCTGCCTCGATAATATCTTTTGCATTTATAGGTGCTACTGACCCACCATACAATACAGGTATCTTTGCAGAATCATCTTTACCATAAATATCTGAAAGTACTTTCTTTATAAAAATAGAAACTTCTTGTACATCCTTTCCGGCCATCGCATTACTATAGCTCTTCCCTATAGCCCAGACTGGCTCATAGGCAATGATAATGTTTTGTAAATATCTCTTTGGCACTTTAGCCAGAGATTCTGTTATCTGATTTTTTAAAAAATCTAAATATTCCCCATTTTCGTTTCTTGTTTTTTCGCCGATACAAAGTATAACTTTCAGATTTTTCTCTACAGAAGCTCCAACCTTCCTAGCCACAACATCGTTTGTCTCGCCAAGCTCTCTGCGCTCAGAGTGGCCGACAATAACATACTTGCAACCAACATCAAAAAGCATTTGAGCACTCACTTCCCCTGTAAAAGAACCGTTCTCTTCCCAAAAGACATCTTGCGAACCAATAGAGATTGATCCGGATGTTTTGTATAGAGGATAAATAAAAGAAAATGGAGGGCAAATGATTAATTCGACATTTTTTATATTATCTGTAACCCTCCTAATACCTTTAAAAATTTTACGCGCATCTTCTAAAGTCTGTGGGTTCATCTTCCAGTTACCCACCACAAATCTCTTTCTCTTTGTTACTTTTGCCATTCAGTTATTTTAACACCTATTCAATCTCTTCCCAAGACAATATGGTGTATTGATCAGAAGTGAGTGGAAAACTCGGTGGTGGCCCATATAAAAGGCTGGCATCATAGTTTATCTGTCTAGTGTCGTATCCAGTACCATCAGTATAGGCAAAACCGTATCTATTATAAGTAGCAAGCATGCCAAACAGAGTGATGGAATTTCTCGTATACCAATTGTTTCCACCAGATTTACAGCTGGTTCCATAATAATACCTTCCCACTCTACCGTTTTGAGCCACCAAAGCAGCATCTATACGTAGATCGTCTTCACTAACCATACCGACATTTATATCTTTTTGTGCAATCAGAGAAAGAACATCCTGACCATCATAATTTGTATATTTAAGATCATTGTTCACTGTAATACTTGTCCTAGTAGATGAGTTGTCTGGAAACTTACCTGAAGCGATAGTAAGACGAGCTGTGTTTATTGTTCCTTCTATCCATAAATTATCCTCGACAAAAATTATTCCGTTTGATGGAAAGTTTTGGTTTGATTGCAAAAGCGTTGTGCCGTTTACACTCCAAGTACCCCACCCGGTCTGACTTTGAGAATTAGAACATCCGTTTGGAGTAGAAACCATTGTATTTACTCTATATATATCAAATTTATCTGTAGTCTTTAAAACAATCTTGTACCCCAAGGCGCCAGATCCAGCAAAATACCTACCAGAGGACTGAGCGTCTGATTTCATTTGTGCTAAATCAGCTGTTAAACCTGTAAAGTCTACTGCTGGCACAGGAAACTGTCTTCCTGCCTCAAAAACGTCAGGTCTACTTGGCACAGGGCTTGTAGGTGGTGCTTCGGCAGAACGAAATGTATCATTTACGCCACTTGATGGTGGTGCATTTACGTGAGTATGCACAGCAAACTCATTGGCACCACTATGATCTGGATCGTCATAAGAAGATAGCGCACTTGATATAACATTGTGCGCCAACCCATCAAATCTTATACCTCCATTTGAGTGTATTGGACCAAAGACTTCTGTACCTTCTCCAAAACGCATATCTCCATTTGATACAAAAGCAAATTTTGCAAAAGACGCTATCGCAAGTGTTGATTCTATTGTTCTAGATGCACTTGGATCAGCTAACACATTTCCAGTGGAACGAATTTTCACAATTGTAGTACCAGTCGGTGGAGGAGTAATTGTTAAAACAAAATTTCCAATAACATTTCCATCTTTATCTGTAAAATCATGAGTATATGGACCTGGTTGACCAGTGCCATCTTTGTAGTCTTGAGGCGCATGTGCTAAGTGCCATCTATAATAATCAATACCCGCCTCTGCTATCTGTATGGCCTGCTCTCTATAAACAGCTCTTTTAGAAAGTTTTATATTAGAAGCACCCCACATTATTAATCCACCCATCACGACGACAGAAATAGAAGCAAAAACCAAAACCTGTATCACCAAAAAACCACTTTTTTTATATTTTTTAAAAATCATAAATTATCTTTCAAATTTCTTAGAGATACCTGAGAAGTTACTGTAGAAGGTCCAGGTGGACGGTTTGTATCTTTATCAATTGTAACTAATATCTTTATAAGTCTCACCGAAAGAGTGTTTATAGGTAAAGACATCGGGGATGTTGTCCCAGAATAACTTGAATCAAAATAACTAAATATCGGTGAGCTTGTAGAATTAACAACACTTGTAATCAACGTTTCTACCTTTTCTGTACCAGTGTATCCGACAGGGCTTCCAGAAGGATCAGTCACACCTTTTTTAAGAGTTCCACTTTGTAAAAAATATCTTACCTTCTCTTTTGACCCATCGTTATCTATATCACTATAAAAAGTTAGTGTGTTTGTAGCCGCTTGAGCTATAGGATAAGACCCCGCAGCAGAAGGAGACATTGACCTCATCTCACCAACCATTAGACGCAACACTCTACCGCCTTCAAACTGAGCGTTCATGCTCCCCTGTAAACTAGAATTGAGAGAAAAAATATCTTTTTGAAATGTAGTAATGCCGACAATAACAAAAGACAATATTCCAACCACAACCACAATCTCGGCCAAAGAAATACCTCTATTCTTTTTTGAAATTTTTAAAATCATTTTTATTCTGGCAATAGAACAACATCATGCTGTTGCCAATTTGCACTTACGGGTACAGACTCAGTAAAATCTTCATAACCAGATCTAGACACTACTACATCATAAGTACCAGCAGAGAGATCTGAGAAAAAAGCTTGTCCAGGAGGTACACAAGATGAAGTATAGGTAAAGGAAATTTGTGCAATATTTGGAGTCAAAGTCGTACTTGCTGTATTTAGAAAAAGTTTATATCTCAAAAATTCTTTTCCAGAATGAACAGAACTCAAATCTGGAGTAGAGATTGTGTAGTATGATCCAGCTGTTCCATCTGGACCCACAAAATTCCAAGTTGCATTATCATTGTTTGTTGCAACCTTAAACCTTACATTGTCAGCTCCGGTATCTGCTGGCTGACCCACAGGTTCCCATAATATTTTATTAAAATTACTTGTTGTACCAGTATCAAAAGTAGAACTCGTCAAAACACCATCTGTCACATAAATGCCAAAAACATTTCTCAACCTTAACTCACCAATAGGATTGTCTGTTTCAATATTTCCGTCAGAAGAAAAATATTGCGTATTATTTACAAAATCAGCTTGTCCGCTACCACCAGACCAATCACTCTGAGTAGAAAATCCTTGTCCGGTAATATGAGATTCTGTAAAAGAACCTGAAGTAATAGTCACATCAGCACCAGACACAGGAAGCATTGTGCTAGCATCTCTTACTGATATCAAAAGGCTTTTTGTGTTTTTAGGAACCACAATCAAATCAACATCTTGAGAAGAATTCGCAACTAGATTAAATGGGTTGGGAGGATTCATACCCACCAGATCATACGCACTATCTGTAAGAGATACTGTGTATGTATCCCAACGCATATCAGAAACAGTCTTTCTTCCAGAAGAGTTTGTGAATAAACTTTGAGAATATTTTTTAACATCTGGATTTGCACCTATAGAAGTAGCGCCTGTAAGACTAAAATCAATATTGGGCACAATGCCACAAGACGGTGTAATACTTGAGAAATTGATAGTACTTACTCTATCTATCACAAATGTAACTTGGGTAACTTGTTGCACAGCAACAGTAGCGTGCGGTTTTATTGGATTTGGATTGCCAACATCGCCAGATGTATATGTTTGATCAGTTGTATATCCATCTTTACTTACAGTTATTTGATAAGACTCTATTCCGGGAGGCACATCAACCACCTGCAACATTCCAGATGTATTTGTAACATCATCTATTACCAAATCTGGATTCGGTGTCGTATTTACTATATGAACATCAGCACCCTCTAGCGGCTGACCGTTTGAATCAAGAACTTTAATAAATAAAGCTCCGTTGGTAGAAGCCGTCTCTAGATTTTTAGGCGCAACCCTAGAGGTAATAGTCATACCACTAAAACTTTTACACGAATCACAAGTAACCTCTATTTCTACGAGACGATAATCAGCTGGCGACAGATCGTTTGGTGATTGACCGAGCTGTCCATCAAAAGGATCATCTATATTTCTTACAGTTGTAATAACATTAAAAGAAATACCGTCTCTAACTATTGTCTGTTCGTGGGTCAAAACGCCAGCCGGCACAGAATTTACAATACCGACATCTGAATATTTAAGATTGCGAATTATTTCAAATTGTTCGTTTATCAAACTTGCTGCAGTAATCTTTACATGCGATGCGCCCACAACCTCATATATAGAAGTAAAGCCCTTATAAATACTTACAGAAACAAGTAAAAACAAAGCGACGCCTACCAGTACCTCTACTAAAGTTAGTCCTTTGTTCATAGTTTAAATTAGATTGCATCTGCCAATGAATACATCGGGCCGAGCATTGATATAGCAAAAAATCCTACGCCAATACCAATCACAACCATCAAGAACGGTTCGATAATTGTCGACATATCTTTTGTCTTTTGATCTACTTCATCTTCATAAAACTGAGCGACATTTTTCAACATTTCTGATAATTTTCCTGTCTCCTCTCCAATACTTACCATCTCCCCCACAAAGACTGGATAAAGATTTTCGTGTTTTAGAAAAATATTAGAAACTGGATCACCTTTTTCTATGTTTACCTCTGCCTCTTTCAAAACTTTTTTGTAATAAGAATTTTGTATAACATCCTGTGTAATACGCACAGCCACAAGTACATCGACGCCAGAAGACAAAAGAGAAGAAAATGTGCGCGCTGTGCGAGCAGAGTTTAAATCTTTTACGATTGCAGAAATCACCGGAATACGCAAAACCAAAGTGTCTAATATTTTTTTACCTTTCTCTGTTTTGATAAACAAATAAGAGCCAACACCAGCAACCAATAAAACAACAAGATTAATTAAAACGTTGTTTTTCAAAAAATCAGAAAACCAGATAACCATTTTTGTAGAAGTTGGTAGATTTACATTCAACTCTCTGAATGTAGCAGTCAATGTCGGCACCAAATATATAAGCATCAATATACCGATTGTGATCATTATTGATAAAATAATCGCTGGATATATCATTGCACCACGAACTTTTTTTGTAAGTTGATAAGCTTTTTCAAGCTGAGCAGAAACCACTTTCAAAGATTGTGTGAGACTGCCACTTTCCTCACCAGATTTAACCATAGATATAAAAAGTGTAGAAAAAACATCATTATGTTTAGCCATAGCTTCGCTAAGAGCACTACCCTTTCCTATATCAGAATTGAGTTCATTTATAATTTTCTTAAATTTTTTATTTCTCGTTTGTCGCTCCATTACAGAAAGAGCTCTTGCTAGAGGAAGCCCGGCATCAATCATTGTGCCGAGATTTTTAGCAAACATTATTTTATCTATAATTTTTACGCCGCCCAGAAAACTGCCAAATTTCACATTCTTTAAAAAACTCACGCCAACTTTTTCTTCTTGGGCAAATGTGACAGTGTCCCCTTCCAAGCGTATTTGTTGATACAAAGCAGATTTGCTCTCTGCTTCTTTTACGCCCTCATATTTTTCTCCTGTTTTTTTGACTGCTTTAAAGTTAAATTTTGGCATGATAAAAATTTATTAAAAACTATTCTGAGATAACACGTAATATTTCTTCGATTGTTGTTTGACCTTGGACGGCTTTGAAAATTCCATCTTCTATCATAGAAAGCATCCCTTCAGCTTTTGCCTGTTTTTCTATTTCTTTATCTGTTTTTCCCTGCATCACAAGTTCTTTTATTGCAGGAGAAACTTTTAACACTTCATATATACCTACACGACCACTAAAAGCTTGCTCTGGATCAATGCCGGCTTTTGGTCTATACAAAGGAATCTTGTCCCAAGTGACTTTACCCTCTACAACCTTTTCTTCTTTCAAAAATTTCAAAACACGATCGAGATCAACAGTCTTTTTTAAGGTTTCGATTTCTGCATCTGTCAAAAAATATTTTTCTTTTTTATCTGTAAGTTTGCGTACGAGACGTTGTGCGATGACCACATTTAAAGTAGACACGATAAGGAATGGCTCGACTTTCATATCAATCAGACGCGGTATTGCACCAGCAGCTGAGTTGGTATGCAAAGTAGAAAGCACCAAATGACCAGTAAGAGATGCGTTTACAGCAAGAGCCGCTGTCTCTCCGTCACGAATTTCTCCCACCATGATGATGTCAGGATCCTGACGAACAAGAGTTCGCAGACCGTTACTGAATGTAAGACCAATTTCTGATTTCACCTGTGTTTGATTGATACGGTTCATCTGATATTCCACAGGATCTTCAATAGTAGAGATGTTTACATCTGGAGTATTTAAAATATCAAGCATTGTATAAAGAGATGTTGTTTTTCCTGAGCCTGTTGGTCCAGTGGTGAGTATCAAGCCAGTCGTCTGATTCATCGCTTTGTGTATTTGTTCCAAAGCTTCTCCATGATATCCAAGTACTTCAAGTGTAAATCCAGACGCAGTCTCTCTCAAAAGACGCATAACAGTTTTCTCTCCGTAATAAACAGGTAAAGTAGAAACACGGAAAGAAACTTTCTCCCCATTCATATCTATCTTGAAACGTCCGTCTTGCGGTAAACGCTTTTCATCCAGCTTTAGGTTTGCCAAAACTTTTATGCGAGCGGTGATACTTGTAGAAATATCTTTTGGTAAAGTCATTGCGTCATGCAACATTCCGTCTATTCGATATCTGACTATCACCTGATTTTCTAGTGGCTCTATATGTATATCAGAAGCATTTTGAATAATTGCATGCTTTAAAAGGGTATCTACTATACGCACCACGGGCATATCTTCTGCCAATTTCTTCAAGTCACTTTCAGAAACATCTTCCCCATCCACACCATCAGCAACAGCTTTTATAGAGACAGACTCTTTTTGAATAATATCTCCGAATTCTGCTTTCAAACTCTTTTGATATTGTAAAAGAGCGCTCTTCATTGATTCATTATCAGTAAGTCTAGGAAGAATTTTTAAACCAACTTTCTTTTTTACAAAATCAATAGCAGTCAAATTTGCGATATCAAGCATTGCAACCTCTAGACCACCGGGTACTTTTTTATAGCCAACAATGTTGTGGTTGCGCGCAATCGGTTCTGGTATTAAAGCCAGGACATCAAAATCAATTTTCTGACCCTTTAGATCTACAAAAGGAATACCTAAAATGTTTGCTTGGATTTTTCTGAGATCATCTTCACCAACCTTTCCTCTGCTTACCAATATATCTCCTATGTCAGTGTCATTTTCTTTTGCTTCTTTTTCTGCATCAGCAAAATCGACTTTCGATACTAGTCCAGAATCTAAAATAAAATCTTTAAATTGTTTTTCTTCAATGTGCATAATAGTGTTACAACACAATTATTATATCAGAAAACAAAACACACATCTGTGGAGATGTGTGTTTTGAAAAGTTTTAACAAAATATTTTTTATAGAGAACCAATTCTCATAACCAAGACATCACCGTTACAATTCTTGTATCCGGCACCAAAATTCCACCACTGCCATTGACCGTTAGTATAATGTAAAAGAGTTCCAGCAAGTGTCGGAGCACCTTCACCAACAGTATTAATACAGTTTACAGCTCTCCATGATCCGTCTCCGGTTCCATTATTTGCTTCAGCTGAATCACATGGAACAGTGTTACTTGAATTAGAACACAATACAGCCATAGGCTCCCAAGTAGCCTGTCCACCGGTTCCGTTTGCCACAAGTGCATCACCAGACTTTGCACCACCACCACGAATTCTTATTGTTCCGTTTATATCAAGAGTATCTGATGGTTGTTGACCTGATTGTGTGTTGTTAAAAATAGAACCTATACCAACCTTAGATTGATTATAATAAATATTTGTATTAGCCAAGCTTGCAGAGCCCGAAAACATAGGAACCTGATTTGCTGTACCAGAACCACTCACTCCTCCACCAGATCCGCCTGACCCACTAGCAGGCAACCTCCATTCTGCCAAACCACCATTACCCACCGCAGTTAAAACAGCACCTTCACTGACTGAATTATATTCTTGGCCTGGCAAAACTGGTCCGTCACCACCACCACGGATTCTTATTTTTCCGCCAACATCCAAAGTAGCTTGGCCGGTCAAATCTTCTAGATTTCCTATAGCAACTCTTCCATTTCTCACATAAAGACCTACTTGAGATATACCGCCAGTTAAATCCTGACCAACAGTAAGTCCTCCTGATTTGATCTGACCAGACAAGCCAACATGAATAGGTGCATCACAACCAGCTTGTCCACTAGTACAATTTGGCGGAGTGCTTTGTGGACCCGTCCAAGCTGTAAGCTGACTAATTCCCAAACTCAACACAAGAGCGAGAATTATTATTTTAAAACTATTTACTATTTCTTTTTTTGTTAAAACTTTCATGTTATTAATTTGGATTGCTATTAACTATTAATATTATATCTTATTTCACACTCGTTGCATCAAGTATTTTCTTTCTCTCTGCTTCACTAGTGGAATTCGCGCCGGATTTTGCTGTTGTACTGTTTATTATCTCTTTCATTTCTTCAGCACTCACATTTACTTTATTTTTTGCTGAAGTCGCTTCTATTATCTTCTCCTCTTCTGTCATTTCATGAACAGGAGAGATGTTGATCATTTGTTTTTTAAATATAGTCACCACAGCGACAACAACAATCAAACAAGCAATGAAAATTATTATCCAGCGAGCTTTATTGTGATTTTTTGTGGGAACAGGAGCCGGGTTGAAAATTGGGTTGTTTGTATAATCCATAATATTTATTTATTTTTTAAAACTCATTTACATTTGGACGCACTATAACCGTTGCAGAAGGACTACAATTTACCAGCAAAGAAGAGCTGTTTGAAGTATCGGTGACAACCACAGAAGCTGTTTTTATACCAGTAGTAGAATAAACCTTAACAACACTTTGATCGGTTCCAGTTAATCCATTATCACCAGACCAACTATATGTAAAAGGTCCGACTCCTATAAGCGAAGCTGGGTCAACTGTCCATGTAATAGGAGAATTGACTATATAAGGTGGATTTTCTAAAGGTTTACAAGTTGCTGATACTGTAGAAGGTACAATTACAGTAACCGTCTTTGCTGCAGAGCTTGGAGTGTTTTGACTTCCAGAAACGGTAATGACATATGTTCCTGGAGTTGTTGTTGTCTGCGCAGTTATAGAAAGTTTTTTCTGACATGATGGCTCACAACTAGATCCATCTGTGAAAGAAGATGTGATTGGATTACTAGCAGTTGAGGTATTGTTTGCTCCAGGTGCTGTAAAGGTCATAGATTTAGAAAGTGTCACTGTTTCTGTTTTTCCAGAAACCAAATTTATAGATATATCAGATTCTTTTGTTGTATTTTGTGGATTTTGCCAAGAAAAGACAGCTGGATTTATAGAAATAGAATAATCAAAAGGAGCAGGGATACCGTAAGTTACTTTGTGGCGATTGTTTACTGGATCATCAAACCTAATCCAGCCAATAGCTTCTCCACCCCAAGCAGAGCCGACTATTCTTCCAGTGTTTCTGTTATATGTCAGACCAGCGTCACCGTCTTCATGACCAACTCCTGTAGCATGATTTGTTCCTGAAAGATGTATCCATCCATCAAAACCAGGTGTTGTATCACCGCTTATTACTCTAGCCCAACCAACAATACTTCCCACAGCACTACTTACATTTGTAAGAGAGCCAGCGGTACCAGCACCCTCTGCTCCAGAAGGTCCAGTTTGTCCACCAAAATTAATCCAACCCACAGCATCGCTCCAAGCATGACCCGATAAAGTTCCTGATCCACCCATTGTGCCATTATTATTTACCTTTACACCAAAGCTTGTAGATTGACCTGGAGCATTTGCATCACAAGGACTATCAGCAACGCCGTTTTGATCATCGTCTGTACAACTATTCATTTTTATCCAGCCGATGTTATCAGACCATGCCCAACCAAAAACATTACCCTCTTCATTTTCCACACACTGTCCATTTGAATATGAGGAATTTCCCTGACATTTTGCTTCACACTTTGGAGAACTTCCGGCCGGTGTACTGCAGTTTTCCACTGCGGTATATGGCGTGTTTGCTGTAAGACCAGAATCATCTCCAGAACAAAGAGATGAATTTGCTGGCAAACTACCAGTACAAGAAAAAGTTTGTCCTCCCCCTCCACCACCATTTGAGCCATCATTACCGTTACCATTACCAGAATCCGACTTCTTTCCACCGCCAGACAAAGAATCATCCTGACCAGGATTGTTAACACCATCTGAATCAACATATGTTACTTCCTGACAGGTACCAGCAACACCCTCTTCACAAGAACTACC
>CAYOFR010000025.1:0-7367 GCA_964403475.1 uncultured Candidatus Saccharibacteria bacterium
AAAAATGAGAAAGAAGTGTTGCCCAAGAAAATATTGTTGAAATAATTTCGCTCATAAAAATATTCTAAATATCCTGAGGTAAAACACATCCAGTAGTACTTGCCAACTCTTCAAGAGACAAGACCATATCTTTTCTACTTCCATCTTTAAATTCCCAAGTAGGATAGCTCTTTATCCCCTTATCTATACAGACCTGAAGTTGGCCGTTACCGTCTGGCTTAGAACATTCTATATAAGGCAGATTTGTTGCTGAACGACCAAACAGCGCTTTTTGATCTCTACAATGAGGACACCAAAACGCCCCATAAAAAGTAGCTCCACTATCTTTTATACAAGAAGCAAAACCATCTAATTTACCTGGCTTGCCAGGAGTTTTTATCAAAAAAACCACAAACCCGACCAAAGCTAGTAATACAAGAATTGTTATAATTTTTCCTTTCATATTGAAAGATTATAACATATAGCAATATATTAATATTATTTACCGTGACATTGCTTATATTTTTTTCCACTCCCGCAAGGACAAGGATCGTTGCGACCAACCTTTTCACCCTGTTCATTACGTACAGTCGTAGAAGATGCTTTTACATTTCCTCCATCTCCATCACCTATTATTGAAGCTTGTTTATGAACTTCTTTTAGATTTTCCTGTTCTTTAAAATACAAATCACTTGCTATATTGGGAAATAGTTTGATTATCTCTTCTTGAGTAGCCGACTCTGTCTCTTTAAAAAGACGCAAACCCTCTTTTTTATATTCTACAAGTGGATCACGCTGACCATACGCTCTTAGATTTACACTAGAACGCATATAATCCATCATCTCGAGATGCTCAATCCAGAACATATCAATAGCCTGTAAAATAAGCCTTCTTGTAGCCAAAGCAAAAGAATCTTCTTGTATGTGTTTTAATTTATCGATAATTTTTTCCTTTTCTCCCTCTTCAAGATTTTCAGCTAAAGATTTTATGTAATCAGCCAACTCTTCTTTTGTGCTAAACAAAATTTTTCTTCTGCGTTCATAGACTATCTTTCTCTGGTAATTTAAAACGTTATCAAACTCCAAAATATGTTTTCTGGCATCAAAGTTGAATCCTTCTATCTTTGTCTGGGCTGTTTCAAGGGATCTAGTAATAAGGCTATTTTGTATCGGCTCATCATCAGGAATGCCAAATCTACCCATGAGTTTCTTTATGGTATCAGAAGCAAAAATACGCATTAGTGAATCTTCAAGAGAGACAAAAAACTGTGTTTCTCCTGGATCACCTTGTCTTCCAGATCTACCTCTAAGCTGATTGTCTATTCGACGAGCATCGTGACGCTCTGTTCCGAGCACAAAAAGTCCTCCCAACGCTTTTATCTCTTCATAAGTTTCAACGCTCGTAGGATTACCTCCAAGCTTGATATCCACTCCACGACCAGCCATGTTTGTAGCTATAGTCACAGCACCCTTTTTACCTGCTTGAGAAATAATCTCTCCTTCTTTTTCGTGATTCTTTGCATTTAATATTTGATGCGGCACTCCCTCATGAGACAAATACTTTGATAACAATTCATTTTTATCAATAGAAACAGTACCAACCAAGACTGGTCTTCCTGTAGCATGAAGCTCTTTTACTTTTCTAGCCACCGCCTTAAATTTCCCCTGTTCAGTCTGAAAGATAAAATCATTCAAATCCTTTCTTTGAGGAGGTCTGTGAGTAGGCACTGCAACAATGTTTAAGCCATAAACTTTGTAGAACTCTTCTGAAGAAGTCATTGCTGTACCAGTCATACCAGAAAGTTTTTTGTACAATCTGAAATAATTTTGAAATGTAATAGAAGCAAATGTACGAGATTCTTTTTGAATGCTTACACCCTCTTTTGCTTCAACTGCCTGATGTAATCCTTCTGACCACCTTCTGCCTGGCTGAAGTCTGCCAGTAAATTCATCAACGATTATTACCTCACCATCTTTTACGACATATTCTTTGTCTTTTTCAAAAAGAGCTTTTGCTCTGACAGCTGTTTCCAAATGGTGAACATACTTTATTCCCTTTTCAGTATAAATATTGTCTATACCCAAAAGTTTTTCTGCAAGATTTATACCTTCATCATTTAAAGTAATAGCTCTCATCTTTTCATCGACAGTAAAGTGTTTTTCCTTTTCCATTTTTTGAGCAATTTGAGAAAAAGTTTTATAGAGATCTTCAGAATCACTTGTTGGTGCAGAAATAATAAGAGGAGTACGTGCCTCATCTATCAAAATAGAATCGACTTCATCAATAATTGCAAAATTGTGCTCGCGCTGTCGCAGTCTAGATGGATCGTATTCTATATTGTCGCGCAAATAATCAAAACCAAATTCGTTGTTTGTTCCATAAGTGATATCGGCATCATACGCTTCTTTTCTACTTACACCACGCAAAAATTCATGGACAACTTTAAATGATCCTGTTTCATCTCTCTCTTTATCAAGCTCTGTATGTTTGGAATCATAAACATAAGAAGCCTCGTGATTTAAAACACCCAAAGAAAGACCGAGCAGAGAGTACACCTGTCCCATCCAAGCAGAGTCGCGACGAGCTAGATAGTCATTTACAGTAACGACATGCACACCCTTGCCCGAAAGAGCATTCAAATATGCCGGTAGTGTCGCCACCAAAGTCTTTCCTTCTCCTGTGCGCATTTCAGCTCCACCACCCTGGTGCAAGATGATTCCTCCCATGAGCTGAACATCAAAATGCCTTTGATTTAGGGTCCTTTTTGAGGCCTCCCTCACCAAAGCAAAAGCCTCAGGTAAGATACCATCGAGAGTCTCACCGCTTGCTATTCTAGCCTTAAAATCAAGAGTTTTCTGAGATATTTGATCACTGGAAAGCTTCTCAAATTCAGGCTCAAAAGAGTTGATTTTATCAACTATTGGCCTTAGCTTCTTGATGGCTTTGTCATTTTGACTGCCGATTATCTTATCTATTAAAAACATAAGTTGTTCGAGTATTGTAGCATATTTTGAGTTTTTATAAAAAAATAACCACCCATTTCTGAGTGATTATTTTTTACCCTTTTTGGGGTCAAGACAAACTATCGTCGCTTTGAAGTCTTTCGCTTTTTTGTTGTCTTCTTTGCAGCTTTTCGTTTTTTTGCAGGAGCCTTTCGTTTTTTTGCAGCCATGGTTTTTGTTTGAAAAAATTTTTAAAGTTACTTTGTTCAACGACCTTTCAAATGACAAAGCTTACAACATTAATTATCGTATATATAAATTTCAAATACAATATTTTTTTTCACATAAGTGTGGATAACTTGATCATACGAAAATAATTTCTGGAAAAAGTTTTATGTCTGTATTTTTTTTCACGCACTCACACATTTTTTCTGATAATTTTTTTATTTCATCTGCAGTAGCACCACCAAAATTTACAATCACCAGAGATTGATTTTTATAAACACCAACATTCCCCTCTCTGTATCCCTTGAAATTACAAATGTTATCTAAAATCCAGGCCGCCGAAACCTTTTTCATTTCATTAGAAAAATCAAAACACGGGATATCTCCAAATTTTTCTTTTAACAATCTATAATGTTCATTTGAAATTATCGGGTTTTTAAAAAAAGAACCAGCTGTGCCAAAAATTTTTAAATCTGGTAATTTATTTTTTCTTATTTCAATAACAGCATTACGAACCATAGAGGGAGTAATTTCTTTCTTGTCTACTTTTTCAAAAAACTTATCTAAATCCTTATATGAAATATCTACAGAAACATTCTTTTTTAAAATACAACCAACCTTTGTCACGATAAACTTCTTTCCCTCTTCTTTTTTAAATACACTATCCCTATAACCAAAAAGACACTCTTGCGGTGACAATTTTTTAAATTCAAGATTTTCTGTATCAAAGACCTCAACAAAAGAAATACAATCTTTTATTTCTCTACCATATGCACCTATATTTTGTACCGGCGAAGCACCGACAGTACCTGGTATTCCAGATAAATTTTCAAAACCAGAAAAACCTCGTGCGACAGAAAGCTCGACAACGTTGTCCCAATCCTCACCAGCGCCCATCACGATCTCACATTCATTATCTGAGATTTGATTAAATTCAATGCCCATCATTTCAATTTTCAAGACAACACCATCAAAACCAGAATCCGAAACTAACGTATTTGAACCTCCGCCTAGTATAAAAATCGGCAGACCCTTTTCACGTGCAAATAAAACAGCGTCTTTTAAATGTTGCTCTTCTTTTATAAAAATTAGATATTTTGCAGGACCACCTATTTTAAAAGTCGTATAAGAAGAAAGAGGAATATCAGTTTTAATGTAATCCATATGTTGTTGCGTCAGATCATGATCGGCGGTGCGAGCTCCAAAACAAATGTCTATGAGTGCAATCGCCGATCATGACCGGAAACAAGCTCTTTTTTATATTATATGTTCATAATATAAAAACGCAAAACCCCACACGAGGTGGGGCCTTACGCAGACATTTGTTTGTTTTGAAGCAAGCACACGCTTGCGCTCACAATCACTATATTATCATTGACCGACGATAAAGTCAATGAAGAAAAACTAAGGATTCTTACCGGACATTATTTGATTTATATAATATTCCCCCTGCTCTCTAAGGTTAACGGGGTCTAATGCGATAAATTCTCTTAAGATATTTATTGCCATTGTTCTATTTCCAGCAGAAAGATAGAAAGCTGCTAATGATAGTCTATATTGAGGATTTGATGGGTCTACTTCTATTCTTCTTTTCAACAAAGCCAACACCTTATCATTTTGTTTTAACTGTATATAAGTATTTAATATACGATCATCAAACAAATAATCTTTTTCTTGCAAAGAAGAAAGTATACTATTCGCTAAATCAAACTTATTATTTCTAAGAGCAGAAGAAAAATATGTCATTGCAGAACCTATATAACTTGGTTCGAGATCATACACCTCTTTTGACAATTGCAAAGCTTTTTCATTTTCACCTTTTACAAACAAAGAATTTATCACTTCGAAATATATAGATTGTTTTCTAGGACTAAGTTCATGCGCTTTTTTAAGATACACAAGAGCCTCATTAGATAAACCATAATTCCCCAAAAGAGAACCTAAAAACAGATAATACCTAGCATCAGGAGTTTTCATTCCGTCTATCTGTTTCTTCATTTCACTTGTCGCACCCTGGAACACTGCCAAACGCAAATCTTGTGGAGTATCACTATTATTAAGTTTATTAGCTAAAAATATAAAATGCTCTCTTGCTTCTGCGCTCGCAAAAGTATCATAAGAAATTGCTTTATAAAAAGAGTCTATATCTTTTTTATAATCATATTGACCATTTGCTTCTGGAGCTATGGCATTTAAAAGAGCTTTTGTGGCCAAAATTGGTTTTACACTCCAAGAATAAATAACAAATAAAAACAAGACTATAGATACAGAGGCAATAATATTTTGAATAGTTTGATTGTTTAAATTAAACTTATCAGAAAAAACTGTAGCTGAAGTTTTACTTTTAACAGAATAGACATAAGCGAGCATAGAAAAGAAAATCATGTAGCTTATTAGATTATCAAATACAAAAAGATTCTGAAAAAAATAAGCGGAGATAAGTCCAGTCAAAATACCCTTATCTCTCACAGAAAACTCCTGACCATCTTTTTTCCAAATGTAGTAAAGTAACGCGACAAATATAAACAAGTAAGAAAGTAGTCCGAGTAAACCACCAGCAACAAGCCAATCCAGTACAACATTGTGTGTTCTATCAAACCATTGCTCTTGGTTGTACATTCTTGGATCGAAATTTTTATTGAACACATAGTTAAAATTTTCTTGACCCCAGCCCAAAATAGGACGCTCTTTAAAACCAGATATAGCCATAGGCCATATATAGTATCTTCCCTGACTCTTCAAAAAATTTTCGGAAAGAGAAATCTGAGAAAATCTTATAAGTGTTGGGCTGCTCTTTATAAATTGAGAATCTTTAACTGCAAAAAAAGAGGCAACCGCCACAATAAGAGCGACTATTAATCCTATAGAAATATTTTTAATGATCTTCTTTTCTTTCTCAAGAAGAGCAATCAGTACGGAAGATACAAAAATACCAACAACAAATCCTAGAAGAGCTCCTCTAGTCTGTGTCTTATACATTACGAAAAACTGTAAGGCTATTACTGCAAAGTAGGAAATTTTTAAATAAATATTTTTTGACCTTGCAAGCAAAAAAATTGCAATGAAAATATTCATTAGAGCATAGACCGCCAAATATGTAGCGTTGCCCAAAGTAGCGTCTACACGATCAGAACTCTGATGAATATCTGCTTTACCCAATATTTGTGGTAATGCATAAAAAATACAAACGAGAGTACTTGCGACGAGTGTTGTGTTGAAAAAATAATTCCACAACCTTTCTGTATTCAAAACGGTCGCAAGTATTATAAAGTAAGCAAAAAGATGTAAGAGAGTTATAAAACCATCCATCCTTTCCAAATTACTCCAAAAACTTCTATAAAAATTTACACCAAAAATATCCGCTAGAAATATTACTGCAACAAAAGCAGAAACCGCGTAAAGGAGCCAGGACTTCTTTGGTCTATAAGTCTCATCCTTTACCATCAAAATAACCCAAAGACAAAACAAGATTTCCGTTAGAATCCGAAATGTAAAAGCTTTACCAGTAATAAATGGGAAAAATAGACTGTTTGTTACAATAAATGGAATAAGGGGTGTCGCAAATAAACCTGATAAAATAATAATTTTTAGATTTTTTATCATTAACTTTGCTTTTTATTTTTAATTTAAATCAACAGCAGTCTTTGGTAATATCACATCCTCACCCACATCTTCCTTTGCTATTTTACCTACTACAAAATCTAATTTTGCCGGAGAGATACCTGTACCAGGACCTTTGACAGTAAGCATATCACTAGTAATCACAGTTCCCTTTTTTATAGCTTTTGTAGTAGCAATACTTTTTGCTAATTTTTCCCTTAATGGTTTTAATTCGTCGTAAATAGTCTTATTCGCAGAACCAAGAATCTTCTCTATACGTCGGATATTATCAACCAATTCTTTTAATTGAGCTGGCTCAAGAGAAGCGGCATGATCAGAACCCTTCATCGTCTTATCAAGGGTTAGATGTCTTTCTATAATAGTCGCGCCACGTGCTACAGCCGCTAGAGTGGGTATAAGCTCCATTTCATGCCCAGAATACCCTACTGGAAGCGGATGGAACTTTTGTTTGAGTACATCCATAAAACTAAGGTTTATTTTATCTTCGGGTGACGGATATAGAGACAAACAATGAAATACCACGACACGATGATTGTGTTTTAGTACTGTATGCACAGCGGCTTCTATTTCCTCCATCGTGTTCATACCAGTAGAAATAA
>CAYOFR010000026.1:0-4878 GCA_964403475.1 uncultured Candidatus Saccharibacteria bacterium
AGTACCGAAAAGGAAGGCTTCTCAAAGCTGGTATCCTTGTACTCTGCTCTGTATGAATACTGCGATGAAGTGGCTGATTCATACAGACGTTCAGACAAGGGTTACTACGGTCTCAGTACTTGGTCAAAGCAGGAAGTTGCCAAGCGCGACAGAATGCGTGATAAGATCAACTCTCATCGAAAGGTTCGTGGCCTAAACGATGAAGACGACCAGAAGGCCAGTCAACTTGCCGCTGAAATGCGTGACAAGTCCAACAAGAAACAGGGAACCGCCAATGAAGACGGCAGACCGTAACAACACGGAGGTGTGTGTTTCCCACCAGGCTTAAGTGTCGGTCTGTCTAAGTACGGCCGGCACTTTCCTTTCACATTTTTATTATTTTATTTTTTTTCAGATGTCACTTTCAATAGGAATTGTAGGATTACCAAACGTCGGTAAATCAACTCTTTTTAACGCTCTTACAAAAAAGAGTGTCCTTGCTGCCAATTATCCTTTTGCAACAATAGATCCTTCTGTGGGCGTGGTGGAGGTGCCGGATGAACGTCTTTGGAAGCTTAGTGCTTTTTCTAATACTCAAAAGACAGTGCCCGCAGCGGTGGAGTTTGTGGACATCGCGGGCTTGGTAAAAGGTGCTTCAGAGGGTGAGGGTTTGGGCAATCAATTTCTTACAAACATTCGCGAGACAGATGCTATCGCGCAGGTGGTGCGCATTTTTGATGATGAAAATATAATTCACGTGGATGGAAAAATAAATCCAGTTTCAGATATTGAAGTAATAAATCTAGAACTCATTTTGGCAGACATGCAAACTGTCTCTAAGCGTTTGGGTAATGTTGCGCGCGATGTAAAAAGAGGGGATAAAAATGCGGTGATCGAACACGATGCTTTGACTCGTATTGATAAGGCTCTGACAGACGGAAAGCTTGCCTCAACAGTATCTCTGAATGATTTTGAAAAGCCAATTATTAAACAGCTTCATCTCCTTACATCAAAACCAATGATGTACGTACTTAATAAAAAAGCGGGAAGTAAAAATTTGGACGAAATAAAAGATGAGCGATGGACTGCTCTTATAAATTTCTTGAATAATTCTGGCGCAAAATGGGTGATAGTAGATGCTCGTATTGAGGAAGAGCTAAAAGATATGACCGGCGAAGAAAAGACGATGTTTCGCGGAGAGCTTGGCGCGCATGACGATGGTATAAATAATCTTATACGTACAGGATATGACCTGCTCAATCTGATTACATATTTTACAACTGGTGAAAAGGAGACTCGCGCGTGGACGATAGTGCGTGGCTGGAATGCTCCAATGGCAGGTACTGCGATACATACGGATTTTAAAGATAAATTTGTACGCGCGGAAGTGGTGGAATGGGACAAGCTTTTAGAGGCTGGATCATATGGCGTAGCGAGCTAAAAAGGCCTCGTGCGCACCGGAGGAAAAGAATACATTGTAAAAGATGGTGATGTGGTGGAGTTTAAGATTTAGGAATTTTCTGAAGCTTTCGTTATACAATATAATGCAAATGAAACGGGAAATTATTACATTATGCGGTAGCACTAGATTCCGAGATCAATTCAGAGAAATTGAGAGAAAGCTGACAATGGAGGGAAAGATACCTCTTCCGCCAGCTTTCTATGGAAAAGCAGAGGAGGTGGAATATTCACCTGAGATGGCGAAACATCTTTGGGAGTTACATCTAGATAAAATAAACATCTCTGATGGAATTTACGTAATAAACCCTGGAGGATACATGGGCGAGTCTACTAAAAAAGAAATAGACTTTGCCAGAAGCCACGGGAAAAATATAAGGTTCTATTCAGAAGAAGTTGAAAAATAGCATTTCCAGAAGACGGCGGTGTCATAGAGTTTAAGATATAGAAAGAGAGCCCCCGAGTGTGACCTCGGGGGCTCGTGTTGCTGATCATGCTGCAGGCTCATTCGATCACGACTTCTTCGTTGCGGTAGGGATGAAACGACAGCAGACGAATGTTGTGCCGTTTCAGTGCACCATCATGCTCTTGGCGGTGGAAACACCACGGGTTTGTGATGGTCTGGATGATCTCTCCCACACTGTTTCTTTCGATGACGAGCGGGCACAAGCACAGCCTACGTGGCTCAGCTCGAGCCACTTGCAGAGCCGTGACGATTTGTGTGAAGTCACCATTCTCATCAGCCAACCACACGTAGTCGACACGTGATGCAGTCTGCAGGAATCTCGTGACTGAGTTGTGTTGAAGGTTGTGATACTTCCACTCGAACGCAGGGAACTGCCGGGTGAGGACACTCAGTGGGTTGATTCCGAAGTCGTGACTCGCCCAAATGAGGGATTGGATGTCGTTCATGACATGACCCAGAGTGTTCTCGTTGCCGTTGTAATCACACACCCAGAATGGATTGTCGTGCATCAAGATCTGTCGGCGTGCCTCTTGGGTCAGCCTGTCGAATTGACTTGGTTTGCGAATAGCCATATAGCCTTTCAAAGTCTCGCGGACTAGTTCACACTTGAGTTATTCTCTTGGAAGCCTTGGTGACAGGCTTATGGAAATGAACGCTATTTGTATTAAATATCAATTTATCTAATGTGTCAAATCTTTTTTAAAATAAAGAGGCCGACCGCCCCTTTCAAGGAGCAGGCCGGCCAGACGGTTGCTTCAGATGGTCTTCCGACGAGGAAGCCAGCTTGCGCAAACGCAGATGGTGATTGCGAAGGCACTGACGCCGAGAAACTCACCAAGCGTCGGTGGGGAAACGGCAGGACAGCCTGCCGCTACCCAACTCTGATGCATCGCATGGAGAAGCGTTGATCCCATTTTATCACCTCCTTCCACACAAATTAATATCATCAAAATCTCATTCAGTCAAATAAAATTCTTCTTTATTAAGACACTCTAAATAAGCCGGAGGAAGTGAATCACCGCAAGATCTAAAACCCACCATCTCAAACACGGAAAATCCATGCCGAGAGGTGGGTTTTCTGTTGTGAGAAGACGGCGGTGTCATAGAGTTTAAGATATATTTTATCTGTGCTAATCTAACCTTAGAAAGGAGGTGTCTATTATGGCATCTGGAGTTCCTGGGACCGGCTCGTATGGACTGATCAGAAGGCTTCAGACAGAGATCAATCTCTGTAAGTACGAAATCGGTCTTATCGAGCAAGGTATGAGGCGACAAGTCAGCAAGAAGCGACTTGAAGAAGTAATCGCCAAGAACCGTGCAGAGATCAGACAAATCAAGGCTGAGAACAAGGCAAAGAAGAAATTTTCCAGTCTCTAGAACCCCATCTCCATAATGTAAATGGTGGTGGGGTTCGACTTTTTTAGGCTAAGTAAAGATGTTATAATCTACCCATATGAACCAAAAACAACCAGTTTTTATAAAATGGTCTCTTATTATTGGTATCGTCATTGTGTTAAATCTTTTTTTCAACTACGCTTCTTCACTCATCTTTGCAGAACCACAATACGATCAGTTTTGCCGACAAGAGCAAGTAGTGGAGCAACCTCGTGATCAGGCCGCATGTCTAAATACTGGAGGACAGTGGACTTCATATGCCACTCCTGTCACCGAAAAAACGCCAACTGGTGAAACACTCAGTGTAAAAGGATATTGTGATCCGCAGTTTACTTGTCGACAGGATTATGAAAATGCACGCAAATCATATGACAGAAGTATTTTTGTAACACTCGTGATACTTGGTGTACTTTGTATCGGTCTATCAATGTTTTTGAAAGGAAATAATGTGCTGGGCACCGCACTTTCTTTTGGTGGTGTACTTTCTCTCATCATTGCATCTATTAGGTACTGGTCATATGCTGACAATGTATTAAAAGTAATTATTCTTGGCTTGGCGCTTGTGTTACTCATCATTATTGCAATGAGAAAATTTAAAGACAGAGATGAAACAGTACGATCATAAAAAAGTAGAAAAAAAGTGGCAAAAATATTGGGAGAAAAATGATTCGCATAAAGCAGAGGATTTTTCTGACAAACCAAAATACTACGCTCTTATAGAATTTCCATATCCCTCTGGAGATGGTTTGCACGTGGGTCATATCAGAAGCAATACGGCCATCGACGTGATCGCACGAAAAAGACGCGCAGAAGGCTACAATGTGCTTTATCCTATAGGCTGGGATGCTTTCGGTCTGCCTACAGAAAATTTTGCCATAAAAACAGGCACAGCCCCTCAGATAGTGACAAAGAAAAATACAGACACTTTTCGCAAGCAATTAAGGTCGCTCGGCTTTTCTTTTGACTGGTCGCGTGAAATAAACACAACTGATCCAGAGTACTATCGCTGGACACAATGGCTCTTTTTGCAGTTTTTCAAGCACGGTTTAGCTTACAAAAAGAAAATGGCTATCAACTGGTGTCCAAAAGACAAGATTGGTCTCGCAAATGAAGAGGTGATAGACGGCAAATGTGAGCGCTGTGGCACTGCGGTAGAGCAAAAAGACAAAGAGCAATGGATGCTCGCTATTACAAAATATGCAGATAGACTAGATCGCGACTTGGCCGACCTTGATTTTGTAGAGCAGATCAAACTCGCGCAGAAAAACTGGATTGGTAAAAAAGAGGAGATGGTAGGTGGAAAAAAAGTCACCACTTTCAACATTCACGACTGGGTTTTTTCTCGACAGCGATATTGGGGTGAGCCGATACCTCTAGTACATTGCGCAAAATGTGGCATCGTACCTGTGCCAGAAAAAGATTTGCCACTTATGCTACCAAAAGTAAAAAACTATGTACCCACTGACACGGGTGAGTCGCCACTAGCAAGTATAGATAAATGGGTAAACACAAAGTGCCCACAATGTGGTGGAGATGCCAAGCGCGAGACAGACACCATGCCCAACTGGGCCGGATCTAGC
>CAYOFR010000027.1:0-2523 GCA_964403475.1 uncultured Candidatus Saccharibacteria bacterium
CCTACTTTTACACCCTTTGGCAAAAGAACATATCTCTTTTCACCGTCTTTGTAGAAAACAAGTCCGATAAAACCAGAACGGTTTGGATCATACTCAATAGTCTTCACAGTGTAAGGAATGTCTATTTTCTCTAGAGTAAAATCAATCTCTCGGTAAAGACGCTTGTGTCCGCCTCCTTTGTGTCGAGTAGTGATTCGGCCATGATGATTTCGCCCAACCTTTCTTCGGAAGCCTGCTGTTAGAGATTTTTCAGGTGTGTTTGTAGTAATGATATTACTGTAAGCAATACCTGTCATTCCTCTACGTGATGGTGATGTTGGTTTATATCTTTTCATGGTTTTATACTATTTCTATCTTATCTCCCTCTTTTAGGAAAACAGAAGCTTTTTTTATCGCAGCTTTTTTACCAAATTTTCCACGTACAAAAACTGATTTTGCAGGAAGTCTTGTGATATTTACTGCAACAGGATGAACTTTGTAGTTTTCAAAAATAGCGTTTGCTACATCTTTTTTGTTTGCTTTTGCGTTTATTTCAAAAACATATACGCCCTTCTCATTTTGGAAAGTAGCTTTTTCTGTAATGCGAGGTCGGATCAAAACATTAGATAGTTCACCCACATTTGCTTTTGTGTTAGATGAAGAAACTTCTGCAACTTCTGTTTTCTTTGTTGCTTTTGTTGTTGTTTTCTTTTTTGATCCTAGTATAGCCATAGTATTATTTTACAGTTTCTGATTTTGTAAGCGCCTTTAATGAAACCTCTGGATCTGTAATAACAACATACTTTGTATTTACAAGCTGAAGAGGGTTGATATTTCTAGTTTCACTAATTTCGATGTTTGAGAAATTACGGAAACTCTTTTCTGTTGCCAAATCTTTCTTAGACAAAGCAATACAAGCTGCATTGTTTTTCTTTTTTGAAATAGATTCGAAACCTTTGATAGATCCAAGAGCATTAAGAACTTCTTTTGCTTCAGCTGTCTTTGGAGCTTTAAAAGAAATAGAATCCACAAAAAGTACCTCTCCATCTTTAAACTTTCTAGAAAGAATGGTGAAAAGAGCTTTTGTTTTCATCTTTTTATTTATCTTTCTGTCGAAGTTTTTGTCGTTGCGAGGTCCATGTGTGACTCCTCCACCAACCCATATAGGAGAACGTGTAGAACCATGACGAGCACGTCCAGTACCCTTTTGTTGCCAAGGCTTTTTACCTCCTCCACGTACATCACCTCTCATCTTTGTGTGTGCAATAGGACTACGAGCACTAGACATCATAGAAGTAACAACCTGATGAACTAGATCAGAATTCCATTTTAGGCCAAAAACATTCTCTGGAAGTTTTATGCTTCCTGCTTCTTTGCCTTTTTGGTTGTATACTTTTGATTCCATTTTATTAAAAATAAGATATTACATTCCTAACACTTCTACAAGAGTTCCTCGTCTTCCAGGAATAGCTCCGGCTACAAGAATCTGATTGTTTGCAGAATCAATATCTACAACCTTTAGATTTTTTATAGTTATACGATCACCACCCATTCTTCCTGCCATGCGCATATTTTTTGGAACACGTCCTCCGTTTCTCACTCCTCCAGAAATAGATCCAGGCTCACGCTCTGAATGTTTCTGTCCGTGACTTCTAGGACCTCCTCCGAAACCGTGTCTTTTTACTACACCCTGAAAACCCTTTCCTTTTGAAGTAGATGAAACGACAATTTCGTCACCTGCCTTAAAAGAACTTGCGTCTATCTTGTCGCCTACTTTCATAGCAACCTCTCCGTCTTTTATTCTGAATTCTTTTGTATGAGCAAAATTTCCCAAATCTTTGAAATGATCCTTTTGAGCTTTTGCTATATTACTTTCTTTCTTAGAACCAAAACCAACTTGCACAGCCTTATAGCCATCTTTTCCGCCATCTTTTACCTGAGTTACAGTCACTGGTCCAGCTTCTATCACAGTTACAGGAATAACCTCGCCTTTATCATTAAAGACTTGTGACATAGCTATTTTTTTTCCAAGAATGAATTTCATTGTTTTTTTCGTAATACAAGGCTCAGGGCAGGCTCTCACCCGCCCATTGAAGCCCCATACTAACCCTACATTATCTTTACGTCAATATTTACTCCCGATGGCAAACTCAAGTTGGTCAAAGATTCGATAATCTTTGGACTTGGGTTTAGTATATCAATGAGTCTCTTGTGGATTCTCATTTCAAACTGTTCTCGTGCATTTTTGTACACGAATGCAGCTCGGTTTACTGTGTACTTCTTTATCTCTGTTGGAAGAGGAATAGGACCAAGTACTTTTGCATCATATCTGATAGCAGTGTCGATGATCTGTTTTACAGAAATGTCCAAAACCTTGTATTCATATGCTTGAACACGAATTCTAAGTTTCTGGATAACATCTCCGTCCGCTTTCTTCGGTGATTTTTTTGTTAATGTTGCTTTGGTCATATTTTTAAAGTACTAAGAGATTTTGCTCTGGTATATTTACGCAATTATCTTTGTAACAACTCCAGCACCTACTGT
>CAYOFR010000028.1:0-12793 GCA_964403475.1 uncultured Candidatus Saccharibacteria bacterium
CCGTGTAGACCTCCAGACACTTTATATCCTTCACCACCGAATTTTCCTCCAGCGTGCAAAGTAGTCATGATGGTTTCCAAGGCAGAAACTTTTGTCTGCTTATGAATATCTACTGGGATACCACGGCCGTTGTCTACTACGCGCACGCGGTTGTTGGGTAAAAGAGTTATCTCAATGTTGTTGGCAAAACCTCCCATGGCTTCGTCACGAGAGTTGTCAAAAATTTCTGTAATCAGATGATGAAAACCATCGGGACCAGTGGTACCGATGTACATACCCGGTCGCTTTCGTACCGGCTCTAGACCCTCTAGTACGGAAATCGCCTCCGCTGTATACCCTCCTTTCTTCTCTTCTTTTGCCATAATTAATATTTGTTTTTTGTCTTAGTATTCTATCAAAAAATATCATTAAAACAAAGCTTTTTTAAGCGAAAAAAGGGTTATTTAATACTTGACTTTTTTGATTTAGTATGATAGGGTTAGATACAGTAAGGTACTGGTATTCAAGGATGAGACGCTCGTGGCGTCAAACCAGTATCTTTGGGATCTTTACGAGGAACAGCGATGAAGGATACGACTTTCGTCATTTTCGCAGACGGTACCGTGCTCGACACGGACCACATGAAGGACGGTCCGGTGCACCCGCACCCGAGCCAGGATCACTGAGATCCTCAAGTTCAAATCCAAAGATGTTCAGGCCCGCTTAATTTTGATGCGGGTCTTATGTTTTATAGGTCTATTAATTCTGCAATAAACTTACCATCTTTTACATAAACCTTACCGTTATTTATTCTGAAGTCAGGATTTTTTCCTTTGTATAAAGTATAAAAATTATGATAACTTCGTGTGTCTATTTCTGTAGCATACACACCATCACCAACAGATATAATCACCGCATCGTCTCTATCTGGATAAAAATCTACGTGTCTTATTGGAGACACCGCTTCAAATACAGTTAAAGAGTCTTCGCAAACATTGTCTTTACAGAAATATGGTGGTGTCCTCGTATCACTTCCAGTCCATTTTGCAAAAACGACATTATCATCAGACCAAATTTTCATTTTGTTTTTTAATAAACCCAAACTCTCAGGAGAAGATGTAGCTGTAGTAGTAGCAATCACAGCAGTGATTTTTACAGGAGCAAAAAAATCCGAAACCTTTTTATATTCCTGTGTAGATGTAGCGTAAATTTCTTTTATATCTATTTTTTTAGGGACGAGTAAGGGATACAAAGGTGACACTTCCCTCTCTTTCACATCTACATTTTTAGCCCAGGGCTGAAAATTTTCGTTTGATACAATTACGGTATAAGATTTTGGTTTTAAATTTTGCACAAAAAGCTCTCGCTGAAAAGTACCGGTGGTTTTCTTTAATTCGTTATCTATAAAAATCTCTGATCCATATTCTGGAACATAAACATAAACACCACCACGTTCATCCAAAGTATAATTATTGGTAAACCTATATCCTAGAGAAAAAAGTACAATAAAAGGCACGACCAATAAAAAAATTATTATAAAAATAATAAAGAAAAAGAATCTTTTTTTAGGCAACATTGGTTTCATAGACATAAATATATCACAGTGGTTATTTTGATGACCTGTGTTTTGGAGTAACCCAAAAGCCCATATATTTACCAAGCATCAGACGGGTCTGCGCTTCAAGACCAGGAATAGATCCAAAAATAGTAATGGTAACTGGAATAAAAATCCACTGCAAAACCATAAATATCTTTCTGTGCATTCTCGCTTTTACTGGAGCAGGTGGAAGGAAACTAATAGAAATAATTGCTGACATTACAAGACCACTCATAGCCAAAATCATGAGGTTACGTGTAATAAAAGGTAGATTATAAGAAAGTACAGTTGTATTAAATCTTCCTCCTCCAAGCCATATAGGCAACCAGCCCAACAAAAATATCAATATAGGATTTGTAGCGAGTGACCAAAAACCTTCAACCTGAACAAAAGCAACTCTCAGTTTTTTTCTTAAAGAAATTCTTTTGTTTTTTATAAGTCCAAAGAGGATATAAGGCACGTTTTCAACTCCCCAACCCCATCGACGCTGTTGTTTGTAAATATTTTTGATTGTCTGCCAGAAAGTTGACGCAAGATTTGCATCCATAGAGACAGGATAAGAAATAGGGACAACACTATAGTCACCATCAGAAGCAAGAAACGCGTTCCAATAAATACGAGAATCTTCTGATACCATATTTTTTTGCCAATATCCTATTTCATAAAGAGTTTTAAAGGTAAGTGCATGAGAAGAAAATGTCGCTAATTTTTATGGTAGCTCTTGCTGAATCATTTGCCAAAAAGTACCAGAAGAAGCGACGACACGAGACAAAGCTGGCGCCTGCCAAATATTATTGTTGTATAAAGGAACTGGTTGGAAAGAAACCTTGTATGGATTTTCTGCTGTCAAAAAATGCCAAGTTAAACAAAGAAAATATTGTTTGTAAGCAACAGTGTCTATGTCAAAAGCAGAGACAAGAACATCTTCGTACTTAATATTATTTGGATCTAAAATTTTTATACGCGCCTGCTCTGCTGAGTAAGCAATATTTGAGCCTTTTCCAGGCATTTCACCTGGAACACCCTTAGGATGCACCGTTACCAAAAAATATCCAAATTTATCTGCATAATTTTTAGTAATATAATCAGATATTTCTTTTGCATTCGGACCGTCCGCTTCCTCTGAAGCCAAAACAATAGCTAATTTTTTATGATCATACTGAGTCTCAAGCAATGCTTGAATACTTTTTTCTACAACCTCAAGAGATTCTTTGAAATAAGGGAGTATCACTAGATGAACAACGTGCTCATATTTTATATTTAAAAGCATACTACTCCAATCGAGCTTCATGTTGTGTCTCATTCGCCTCCAATTTTGGCGAAAGTAGATAGAAAGATACACAGTTTTCAGTAGCCAATAAAAATCAAAAATTATTATAAAAATAGCAGCATAAATAGGAAAGAAATAGGAAAGAAAAACAGCACCTAAAATAGTGCCCCAAGCCAAAAAACCAGGGAGTATCTCAAGTGATCTATACAACACTCTATCTTTACCAGAGAGCTCCGAAGCCCTTCCAATATGGATAGGTTTACTAAGATTTTTCGTTTCTGTCATAAGCTCTCTTCTAGAGCCACCTGTCAGGCTTGAACTGACGACCTGCCGTTTACAAAACGGCTGCTCTACCAACTGAGCTAAGGTGGCGTTTTATTGATTTATTCTATCCTCTGTTGCCTCTGCAGTAAAATCCGGATGAGCAACTGGCTCTGAAACTGATTCTACAACAATTTCCTTAGAAACAACATTTTTGTGCTCTGAAATATTCTTCATATACTCCGAAGCCTCACCCATTTGTTTTATCATATTTCTGCCACGGATGGTACGTTCTATTTTCTCATACTTTTTCCTAAGACCGCCAGTCATATCCCTTGTCTTATTCCAAATATAAAACGGAACGTTGTGAGTGATGAAAAAAACTACTTCGTGTTTTTTCTTTAACACCTCAGACTTAGCATCCTTAAATTTAACTTCCACGACAGCATCTAGTTTATTTAAAAGCTGTGTGTGAGAAAAAGCTCTCTTATGTTTCACCTCTAAAGTTCGCATGATTATCATGAGAGCACAAACTACAAATGATATTGCAAAGATTGAGAGAATCATAACTTATTTTTTAGCTGAGAAACGAGCAAACCTTCCAATTTCTGTCTTTTCACCAAACTTCTGAACAGCACCTTCCACAAGACCACGAATCGTCATTTCGGGGTTCTTGATGTAAGTCTGATCAAGAAGTGTTCTTTCCCCGAAATAAGAGTTTAGCTTTCCTTCTAAAATCTTTGCTTTGAGTTCTTCTGGTTTCCCCTCTAGCTCGCCAACAAACATTTCCTCTGCTGACTTCTTTGCTTCAGCAGGAATATCATCCTTGCTTAAATACTGTGGATCTGTAGCCGCTATATGCATAGCTATATCGTATGCGAGTTTTTTAAAATCTTCGTTTTTTGCAACGAAATCAGTCTCACACATAAGCTCTACCAAAACGCCCACAGAACCATCAGAGTGGATGTAAGATTGGATAGCACCTGATCCAAGAGTTCTTTCTGTCTTTTTCAAAGCAGTAGCTTTACTGTTTTTCTGCAAGACCATAATAGCCTTTTCCATATCGCCACCCGCTTCTTCAAGTGCTTTTTTACATTGCATTACAGATACACCAGTCTTGTCTCTTAAATCTTTTATTTGATTTGTAGTGATTTCCATATTTTTAAAGAACAATTATAAATACTAGACTAATAAACTTAAGCTGACTTTTTTGAATCTTTTCCTTCTTTGTATGCTGAAGCAATCTCTTGAGTAATATAAGTAATACTCTGAGCTGAAACGTCGTTTCCTGGGATAGCGTAATCTACATCACCTAAGTCACAATCAGATCCTGAAAGACTGACAATCTTTATACCTACTTGTTTAGCTTCAGCTATTGCAATATGCTCTCTTTTTGAATCAACGACAAAAAGAGCCTTTGGTAATTCTTTCATTGGAATAATTCCAGAAAAACTAGCATTTAGCTTTTCTATTTCTCTATCAATAAGCAATCTTTCTTTCTTTGTGTATTTTGCCAATTCACCCTTTTCTTTTTGAGCTGTAAGAGCTTCTAATTTTACAACTCTTTTTCTGATTTCTGGGAAATTAGTAAGAGTTCCTCCTATCCATCGTCCAGCTACATAAGGCATACCTAGAGTTGAAGCAATATTTTGTATTGGGTTTTTTGCTTCACTTTTTCCAGCGACAAAAAGTATCTGACCGCCAGTTTCACCTATCTTTTTCACAAAATCTTTAGCTTTTTCAAGCTCGACTTGTGTTTTTTCAAGATCAAAGATCTCTACTTTGTTTTTTACCCCAAAAATAAAAGGCTTTGCCGAAGGGTGTCGACGTGACTTTGCATAAGCGAAATGAGCACCTGCCTTAAAAAGGTTCTCAATTGCGTTTTTTGATGTTTTCTGTGCTTCCATAATTAAATTAAGTTGACTAGGAGAGTCTACCAGATTATGTGGTGTAAAGCAATGGGTTTTAAGCCTTTTGCTCTGACTCACCTTCCTGACCGTATTTACTACAAGCTTCTATGATCTGATCAAGGTTTCCGAGGAAAATTTGCTCTATATTATGCCAAGATTCTTTTATGCGATGATCGGTTACCCTATCTTGTAGTACGTTATAAGTACGAATCTTTTCTGACCTGTCAGCCGTACCTATCTGACCCTTTCTATCAAGAGAAAGTTTTTTGGCTGCTTCTTCTTGGGCAAGCATTTCCAACTTTGCCGCCAAAATACTCATAGCCATCTCTCTGTTTTTAAGCTGACTTCTCTGGGATGTACACCTTACGTCTATACCAGTCGGTTTGTGTATCAATCTAACAGCAGTTTCAACTTTGTTTACGTTTTGACCGCCAGCTCCACCGGACCTAGAAAATTCTATCTCCAAATCAGCTGGATTTATTTCTACTGTTATTTTTTTACGCATAGGCATAATAGCTACCGAAGCGGTAGAAGTATGCACGCGCCCCATTTTTTCTGTAGCTGGTATGCGCTGGATACGATGAACACCAGTTTCAAAACGCAAATCTTTATAAACATCCTTTCCTCTAATTTCAAAAGAAGCTTCTTTGTATCCACCAAGAGAGCTTTGTGATTCCTCTATCTTAGTAAAACTCCAACCTCTTTTTGCAGAGTATTTTTCATACATTTCGGCTAATTCTTGGGCAAAAAGAGAAGCCTCATCACCACCAGCCCCCGCTCTGACTTCCAAAATAATCTCATTTGGAAATTCATCCTCTTCTTTTTCTGAAGCTAGGATATCATCCATTTGTTTCAAAATATCTGTCTTTTGAATCTCAAGATTTTTCAATTCCTCTGTAGCTAGCTCTTTCATACTGTCATCACCCTTAGACATTTCTAAAACACCAGCTTCTTCTTGTAAAAGCTTTTCGTAGTGTTCAGCAAGATAACTCGTCTTGACGTTATTTTTGTATTTTTCTAAATCCATTATTTATAATCTAGTTTAACACACAGAAAAACTCGTTTGGGTGATACTTTTTCTGGGGTCGCGAGCGCGACGGCGCGAGCGTTTCAGGCTTTTTTAAGCTTCAAAAAAGCCGTACCAGAAAAAGTATTACTCAGACGAGTTTATCAATTTAACCCTTTTTATTACTAGAAACCTTCACTTTCTTCTCTTTCTTTGGAATAGATTCTGACTTGATTCTTCGAGATTTGAACTTTTCTACACGTCCAGCTGTATCAAGAACCTTTTCAGCACCAGTGTAAAATGGATGACAAGCACTGCAAATTTCAACCTCGATTTTTTCTTTTGTAGAACCGAGTTTAAATTTGTTTCCACAAGCACATACTATAGATGCCTCAGGAAAATATGTTGGATGTAAATCTTTCTTCATGGGCGATACTATACCAATAAAGTGGTTTTTTTGCAAACATTAGAGATCCTTTAGCGGATCTATCATATTTACCTGGATATTTTGAGCAGTAGCCATTACTTGGTCACCGTAAAATGTGTTGGCTGGTTTTCGCCCTGGAGTACATACTGCACCAGAATAATATTTACAAGCAGCATTACGCTCAGCAGTATAGACGCCAGAGCCAGCGCCCAAATCTCTCATATATATACCCGTAGCCATAAAAGCATGCTCTGGATCCCAAGGATCTACTGAATCCGCACTCAAACCCAAAGCTACACCTATAGCGTTTTTAAACAATTCCCAAGTAGAAGGAATAAATTGAGATGGGCCCATACCACCACCGAAACCTCTGCCAACATAATAAACAGTACTAGGTGGACAAGAGACAGGAGTAGAAGCAAAATCACGACCAAGTCGGCTAGTAATACTTTTAAAAGGCACAGTATCTCTAGGTGCTTTCATTATTTGCTGAAAAACAGTACCAGTATTTTTTCCAATTCCATTTCCAGTACTTATATCAGTCACCAAACAAGAACCAACGTTTTTACCGAGATTAGATTCTTGGGTTAAAATAGCCAAAAGGAAAGCTGCTCTAACCCCCGTCTTTTTCTCTACTTCATTTGCATATTTCAAAGCGTCGCCGAAAGGAATAGCCGCACTATCTCTCAAAGAAAACAAAGCTGAACGTATTTGAGCGGCCTTTTGCTGTCTTTCTGCAAGTACTTGGGCGTAGGTCTTTTCCTGTGTTTTGTTTATATCTATAAGCCTCTTTTTCTCTGCCTCGTTCTGCTCTGTTCTCTTTTTTTCAAGTTCTATAACAGCCTTGTTATTCATTTCTTCGTTTTGTTTCTTAGCAAGCGCCTCTTTTTCTTTTGCGGTTAGATCTTGATTCTCACGAATCTCAGTAAATAGATCAGCAAGAGATTCTTTTATTGCATCAAAAGCATCAATATCTTCAAAAAAACCAGACAGATCCTCCTGAGAAAGAATCATTTCTACCGTTGAATACGTATCGATTTGATTTGTTTTTCTAATAATCTGAGCTAGTGATTCTTTTCCTCTCTCTATTTTTTCTGAGAGTGTTTCTATAGTTTTTTCTTTTTGGCCTATGTCTTTACCTATATTTTCAATAGCCAAATTTCTGGCTTTTATGACAAGCTTTGCTTGCTGAATTTTTGCATTTAAAATAGCTGCGTCGCGAGACAGTGAGGCCGTCTCACTTTGCTTTGCCTGTAATATACCCTGCCATTGCTCAATCTCTTTTTCTGTCTGAGCAAGCTCTGCTCGCAACTGAGCCTCTCTTTGAGAAATAGCGTCTTCTGTAGATGAAGCAAAAACAAAATCACCCAAAGAGGTGATTTTGCCGACACATAAAAGTGCCGTTATAAAAAAAATAGACAGTAAAAATTTATTTTTGTGCATATAAAAAACCCTATCGAAATAAAACAAAAGAGTTTGTTTTATTTTAGCACTATTCTGATTTTGGAGCTTCCCCACCCTCTGAACCCTCTTCCTCTTTCTTACCCTTCTTTTCTACTTCAATAGCTGAAAGATCGATAGGAGCTGACTCTTCTTCTACTACTTCCTTTGCTTCTGCTACAAGAGCCACTACTTCTTCTGGATTTTCTACAAGAGATACGCCCGCAGGAAGTGTGATGTCCTTAGCAAGTATTTGACTATCAAAATTTGTGAGTGTTGAGACATCGACTTTAATTTCATGAGGAAGATCTTTTGGCATAGCCTCAATCTTTAGCTCACGTATAACTTTGACGAGTGTACCGCCCAAATCTTTCACACCCGGAGCCACACCTACGAATTCAAGAGGTATGTTAACTTCAATCTTATGACCCTTTTCGAATACATAAAAGTCAGCGTGACGAGGTGCATCTGTAACTGGATCTAAATCTACTTCGTGAATAAGAGATTCTAATTCTTCTCCCTTATCGTCCTTCAAAACAACAACTGTAGACTCTCCCGCCTTTTTCCAAACCTTAATAAAATCTGCAACTTTTACAGATATAGGAGTAGATTCCTCCTTTTTTCCATAGAAAACAGCTGGCATAACGCCGTTTTTTCTAAGGTCTTTGAGATTTTTAGAGATATCTCTCTTTTCTATGTTTAAACTAAGCATTCAGACATTATATATATGTAGTGTAAAAAATCAATAGTCTGGCCGAGATAAGCTATTTATTTGCCAGATGATCCATCATATAGTCCAAAGTACCATTTACTTTCTTGCCCGGATTAAAGATATTCAAAGGATCAAATATTTTCTTTGTTTTTTCAAACAAAGAGACAATTTCTTTTCCAAACATTTTCTCTAGATAAGGAGTGCGGATTATTCCGTCATTGTGCTCACCAGTAAATGAACCATCGTATTCTTTTACAAGATCAAAAATTTCCTCAGAAACTATAGGGATTAGTTTGTGGTTTTCTTCTTTCTTCATATCCATTAAAGGAATGATATGGAAATTTCCATTTCCTGCATGACCGGCAATAGTATAAATAAGTCTGTGTTTATCCAATATCGCACTCATTTTTGGCAAAAATTCTAGCAAAAATTCTGATCTCACCACCACATCATCTATAAAAGGTGCTGTCCTCATTCCATGAACATGTTTTCTAAGTAGATTGAAACTCTCTCTGCGAATTGTCCAGTATTTTTCTGACTCGCTCATATTTTTTGTAGCACGCATTTTAAAACCAAAGTGAGCGATTTTTGAGTGAAGTTCTTTCATCTTTGCGTCTATACCAGCTTCATCATTACCACTAAATTCAACAAGTAGTATTAGTTTTGGGATTCCTCCAGTAAGCATCATAAAAACTTCAGGAATAAAGCTAAACATAAGCTTTAAAAATCCGCCGGTTTTCATAGATTTAAGCATTTCTGGCAAAAATCTTATTGCTAGCTTCATAGTGCTATCATCATAAGATTCTACTGTCTCTGGATTTAATTCCAAAACCTCTTTTACTAGATTTCCCAAGTTTTTCAAATCTCTCATAAAAACAACAAAAAGCTTGGAGTATTTTTCTACCGGAACAAGACGAATTTTTGCTTCAGTCACTATACCCAGAGTACCTTGAGAACCAACTATAAGTTTTGTCAGATCAAAGATTCCCTTTTCCTCATTCCAAACATTCCACAAATAATATCCTGCGGAATTTTTAGAAACTCTTGGCTTCGCTTGATATATTTTTTCTTTATTTGAATTTATTAAATCAAAAAGATTTTTGTAAATATTTCCTTCATAATCACCTTGTGCCATTTTTGCTTCAAGCTCAGCACGAGAAAGTGGCTTTACTAAATATTCATTACCGTCAGCAAAAACTACATTGAGCTCTTGTACATAATCTTCCATTTTTCCATATCTCAGAGTTTTTTCTCCAGCACAATTATTAGCTATCATTCCACCGAGCGCACACAGATTTTTTGAAGCAGTAAAACAAGGCAAAATAAGGCCCTTTTCAAGAGTCTTTGGCTCAAAATCTCGATAGAATGTACCAGGCAAAACACGTGCACTTCCACCACTTTCATTTAAATCCTCAAAACCCAAAATTCCCTGCATGTTTTTTGAAACATCAGCAATTATGGATTCGTTTAAAGACCCCCCAGACATACAACTACCAGCGGCACGCATTGTGACAGACAGACTTTCGTCTTGATCACGATTTTCATTTACAAATTTTACAAGCGCCTGTAAATCCTGTGAATTTTTTGGAAATACAACAAGTTTTGGCTTTACCTCAAGCAAGCTCGCATCACGACTATGAATATCTATAGTATTTGCATCATCGACACACTCTCCTGATATTTTTTTCTGTAACTCTTCTTTTAAATTCATTTTATGATTTAACTGATTTTGTTAAAAGTTTTTAATTTTGATTCGACAACTTTTTCTACAGCAGTCACAGCGCTTTTTAATATTTTGTAAGGAGCTACTTCGTCAGGATTTTCTTGTAAGAAAAGCTTGAGTGCATCACGATATGCAACTCGGATTTCTGTGTTTATATGTACGATACCCACTCCAGCAGAGATACCAGCTTGAAAATCTTCGGCAGAATTACCAGAGCCACCATGCAAAACAAGTGGAATTTTTGTTGCTTCTGAAATTTCTTTTATACGCTCTATATTTAATTTAGGATCTACACCACCACGAAGCATACCGTGAAAATTTCCGACAGCAGGAGCGAGCATATCTACACCGGTTTTCTCTACAAATTCTTTTGCCTGCTGTGCGCTCGTCAAAGTATCTGCACCCAAATCTACACCTTCTGGAATTGCATCTAAAACTTTTGATGACTGACCGATATATCCAAGCTCGCCCTCTACAAGCACATCTCGTCCGCAAGCACGTGCATAATCTACACACTGTTTTGCCATCGCGATATTTTCCTCAAATGGAAGCTTGGCACCATCGACAATAACAGAATCAAAACCAGCATCTATCGCCTCTTTTACTTTTTCTACAGAGTAAGTGTGGTCTGCGTTTAGGAAAATCGGGTAATCGTACTCTTCGCGAATACTTTTTACGAGAGCAGCGACCTGACGAACACCCACAAACTCTCTTTCTCCTTCTGATACACCAATAATTACAGGAACATTTAATTTTCTCGCTGCATTAAAAATTCCCCACAATGCCTCAAGATTTGAAATATTAAAATGACCAACCGCCACACCTTTTTGCATCGCTTCCGCGACTGTTTCTCGTAATGTTTTCATGGGTTTTATTTTACCACAGAATAAAATCGATATGATATACTTTTTACATGTTCAAACAATTAGATTTTTTAGCCATCGGCGACATCACGACCGATGCATTTATCAGAATCAAAGATGCGAGCGTCAACTGCGATATAAATAAAGAAAACTGCCAGATATGCATGGCTTTTGGTGAAAAAATTCCTTTTGAATTTGCAGAGATAGTAAAAGCCGTAGGAAATAGTGCAAATGCTGCCGTATCTGCTGCACGTCTCGGACTCAAAGCTGGTCTAGTGAGCGATTTGGGAAACGATCAGAATGGAAAAGAATGTTTAGCTGAACTCAAAAAAAATAAAGTATATACAAAATACATAAATATCCACAAAGGTCTACCGACAAATTATCATTATGTCCTCTGGTACGAAGACGAACGCACGATTTTAATCAAACAGACAGAATATCCATACAAACTAAATTATATCGGTACACCAAAATGGATATACCTGAGCTCAATGGCATCAAACTCATTGCCATATCATCTTGAATTGGCAAAATATTTAAAAAATCGACCACAAATAAAACTAGCTTTTCAACCCGGAACATTCCAGATGAAACTTGGATATGAAAAATTAAAAGATCTTTATGAGAGATGCGAGGTGTTTTTCTGTAATGTAGGTGAAGCAAAAAGAATTTTAGGTGTTTCAGAAAAAGATCATGTAGACACAAAAGAATTACTTGAAAGAGTTCATTTGTTGGGACCAAAAGTGGTTTGCATAACAGATGGACCAAAAGGTGCATACGCATATGACGGAAAAGAAGCTTGGTTTATGCCGCCCTATCCAGATCCAAAACCACCATACGAGCGCACCGGTGCTGGAGACTCATTTGCATCCACTTTTACAGTAGCTTTGTCTTTAGGAAAAAGTTTGGAAGAAGCATTGATGTGGGGACCGATCAACTCAATGTCTGTAGTCCAATACGTCGGAGCACAAAAAGGATTACTCACTAGAAAAGCTTTAGAAGAATTTTTGAAAAACGCACCAGCGGATTATAAACCGAGAAAAATATAAAAAGGAATGGCCCGGCGGATTGCATCCGCCGGGCCCCTTGATTTCTTGTCTACTTACTCCTCGATCCACGAGTGGTTCACATCCTTGCCATCGAACGCAAGGGGAACCCCCTGATGGCGCACAGTGCACCGTCGATGATCATCAATTGCTCATGAAACGGACCGATGGGAGGAGCGACCCCGAGGAACTCCTCAAGGTAATCCTTCACCTGCTCATAGGTTGCCCCGGCCAGGATCATCTGGCGAGAGCTTGTGAGTGTGTCTCGGATCCCCTGACGGATGAGCTCAGGGGTGGTGGGACTATCCTCACCACCATCCTTACCACTCACCTCCAGGTACGCATCCCTCTTCTCCTCGATCTTGACCTGCTCTTCCCAGCAATTCCGGGCCCACTCCACAGACCTCAGAGCAAGACGCGCCCTGGTGATTCGGATAATCCGTGAGGCCGTCTTGCGACGGAAACCCATGGATCTGAGCTCCTTGAACTGCTCCCCAGCAAAGGCCTTGCGCCTCTTCGTCTTGCCTGACATGCTCTGCCCACGAGACCAACGATC
>CAYOFR010000029.1:0-11947 GCA_964403475.1 uncultured Candidatus Saccharibacteria bacterium
TGCTAGCTTTCCAGCACTTTTTGCAGCGCGATTTTTGCGCATACCGGTAGTGATACATGAGTCTGATACAGTACCAGGCAAGGTAAACAAATGGGCAGGGAAATTTGCACAGCGTATAGCAGTATCTTATCCAGAAGCTGGAGAATATTTTCCTAAAAACAAAGTTGCATATACAGGAAATCCTATTCGTCAGGAGCTTGCTATGCCACTAAAAGAAGGTGCTTTTGACTTTTTAAAATTAGAGCCAGGAGTGCCGGTGATTTTGGTTTTGGGCGGATCTTTGGGATCACAAATCATCAACGATACTCTCATAGATGCTTTACCGACTTTAGTAAAAAACTATCAAATCATTCATCAGACTGGCAAGAGAAACTTGAAAGACGTGATTGGTCGTACTAGCGCAATGCTTTTAAATAATCCTCATGGAAGCAGATACAAAGCTATGGATTATTTAGACGTCCTTGCTATGCGTATGGCGGCAGGTGCATCAGATGTGATAATATCTCGAGCTGGATCTGCAATATTTGAAATAGCGTCTTGGGGGGTTCCTTCTGTCATTATTCCAATAACAGATTCAAACGGAGATCACCAAAGAAGAAATGCTTTTGCATATGCTCGCAGTGGAGCGTGTCTGGTAATAGAAGAGCTAAACCTTACACCAAATATTTTATTTTCAGAAATAAAAAGAATAATCGACAATCCAGAGATTAGAGAAAAAATGCATCAATCAGCTCTCGCTTTTATAAAACGAGACGCATCAGAATTGATCGCAAAAGAAATTTTAGCTATCGCTTTAAAACACGAAAAATAAAATGACCAAAAACAAAGCAGGGAAAATAGTTACTCGTTTTGCACCGTCACCTACGGGCTTTTTGCATATAGGAGGTGTGCGCACTGCTCTTTTTGCATATCTTTGGGCTAAGAAAAATAACGGGACTTTTATTTTACGAATAGAAGACACAGACAAAGAAAGAGAGGTCGCTGGGTCTATTGACCACATAAAAGAATCACTCAAATGGCTTGGGATAAATTGGGATTCGGGTCCATATATTCAATCAGAACGATTGGAAATATACAAAAAATACGCACAGACACTGATTGAAAAGGGTCTTGCGTATCCAGATCCTTACACATCAGAAGAAATAGACGCGTTTAGAAAAAAGGCAGATGAAGAAAAAAGACCTTTTCTATATCGCAATCACAGACCAGAAACTTTTGAAAAATGGGACGGCACAAAACCTCTCAGACTAAAAGTGCCTGAGATAAAAAGATACAAGTGGCATGATGAAGTACGTGGCGATTTGGAGGCAGGAGAAGAAGCTCTTGATGATTTTATTTTAATAAAAAGTGACGGCTATCCGACATACAATTTTGCGCACATCATCGATGATTATGAAATGGGAGTAACACACATAATGCGTGCTGATGAATTTATCTCTAGCACTCCGCGTTTTTTGAGCTTGTATGATGCGCTTGGTATCACTCCTCCAGTATTTGTTACTCTACCTCCAATACTAAAAGACGATCGCACAAAAAAGCTTGGAAAAAGAGATGGTGCGAAAGATATTTTAGAGTATAGAGAAGAGGGCTATCTGCCAGAAGCTATGCGTAATTTTCTAGCGCTTATCGGCTGGAACCCTGGCACAGAGCAAGAAATATTTTCACATGACGAGCTTGTAGAAGCTTTTGATATACACAAAATCCAAAAAGCCGGCGGAGCTTTCAACGAAACAAAACTTTTGTGGCTAAACCATGAGTGGATAAAAAGAATGCCGAAAGAAGAACTTTTCGAAACAATTAAATCTAAAATAACATCCTTTAATCCAAATTTTTCTATAGATTCAAGCACATTAGAAAAATTAACTCCGATAATAATAGAGAGATTGCAAAAGTGGGGCGATCTGACAGATATGTTGAAATCTGGTGAATTTGATTATGTATTTTCCGCACCAAATATAGAAAAAGACAAATTAAAATGGAAAGAAGAAGCGGATTTTGAAAACACGAAAGCTCATTTAGAAAAAGCTATGAATGCGTTTGAAGGATTATCTGATGATAAGTGGGACAATTTTGATAATCTAAAACAGCTAATATGGGATTATGCTACAGAAAAAGGACGCGGATCTGTGCTCTGGCCAATACGTTTTGCTCTTACTGGTAAAGAAAAATCACCTGATCCTTTTGTGGTAGCTAGTATTCTAGGTAAAAACGAAACCATTTCAAGAATAAAAAAAGCAATATCTTTAATTTAATTTGCTATAGTTAAATGATATGTTTTATAGGCTAGCAATCTTATTTCTATTTGTAGTATTTCTTTTTACGTATCCAAATAGCGTAAAAAGTGCCACTGTCGAAGAACTTCAAAAAAGCATCGAGGAAAAAAATAAACAAATAGAATCCCTAAACAAAGAAATAGAGATAATTGATAAAAAAATCCAGGATGTCAGTAGTGTTGGTCAAAGCCTACAAAATACAATAAAAGTACTTGATACTTCTGCAAACAAATTAAACACAGAAGTACAGGTGACACAAAGTAAAATTTCAAAAACAGATCTAAATATACAACAAATAGGATTAGAGATAGGCTCAAAAGAAGAAAAGATAATTAGAAACAAACAGACCATCGCTAAGACAATAAAAGAGATAAACTATTCAGAAAACAATTCTGTAATCGAGTCGATTCTTTCGGGAGATGATTTGTCCGCCGTTTGGGACAACATAGCAAAAACAACAAGATTCCAAAGTAGCTTAAAAGAACAAATATACGAACTCACTGGCTATAAAACAGAATTAGAAAAAAAGAAAAAGGAGACAGAAGCTTTGAAAAATGATTTACAGGATTTAAAAAATCAACTTGTTGATAAAAAAACAGTCATCGATCTAAATAAAAAAGAAAAGGCGACTCTACTCACACAGACAAAAAACGAAGAGGCAAACTACAGAAAAATACTTGCTGACAAAAAAGCATTGGCTGATTCTTTTCAAAGTGAAATTTTTAATATTGAGTCTCAAATAAAAACGATAATAGATCCAAATAGTATTCCTGCTGTGGGTCAGGGTGTACTTTCTTGGCCGACAGACAACGTATTTATCACACAATATTTCGGTGATACTGCTTTTTCTCGCACCGGCGTTTACAACGGCAAAGGTCACAACGGTATAGATTTTAGAGCTCCAGTGGGAACACCAATAAAAGCAGTGCTTTCTGGAGTAGTAGAAGAGGTTGGAAACACCGATCTTTTGCCTCGCTGTCTTTCATATGGAAAATGGGTATTCATACGCCATAACAATGGTTTAGCGAGCGTATACGGCCATTTAAGCCTTATAAAAGCCAAAGCAGGGGATGTGGTAAAGACTGGCGATATAATAGGCTATTCAGGTCAGACAGGTTATGCTTTTGGCCCACATTTACATCTAAGTCTATTTGCTAGTCAGGGCGTGAGTGTTCAACCACTTGTAAATAGTGTTAACTGTAAAAACGTCAGAATCCCTATTGCTAGCCAAAACGCTTACTTGAATCCACTGCCTTATTTCTAGATATTAAACAAAAGAAAACCGCAGCGCTCCAAGAGCACTGCGGCGGTTCGAGTTGTGTGATTTCAACAGATGGAACAAATCCTCACCCCCAGCCATCCATCTGCACATCCGGCATCCAAGAAGTGTCTTGCGTCAGAGCAAACACTTCAAATGCGTCCTTCGCCCACATGTGGAATTCGACACTGGAGACTTTCGTCTCTCTCAGGAAAAGTATTACCTGTCTAGTGCCTTCTTCCAATTCTGCCATCAGATTGACCTTGGGTGTGCAGTCTTCGTTCACCTCACTTGTGTACTTCCACATGTCTTCTTGACGAGGAAGACTGGACTCACCATGCTTGACTCTGTAGTTGTCCACGATTCCCGAAATCTCAGCGTGTTTCTCGTTGGTCAATTTGGTCAACATTTGAAACCCCTTTCCGGGTTAGTGTTGTATGTGGATTTGATATTGAAAAACTTTGTTCATCTCTAAAAAATAATAGCACATTATAAAGCGGTGTGTCAAATAACATACACTCGCTTAAACCTCTTATAAAAATTGTATACAAAATACCAAAATGGTTGAGAGACGACATCGTAAAATTTCTCGTGACGCACAAGATGTCCGCCGAATCTTTTTTTGAAGGAAGTTAGTCCAGACCAACCCTCATGATTGTCTTCTTTTTCACTTACGCCACCAAAATTGTACCAACGGTAACCTTTTTCTTTTAAGTATTTAATCGTTGCGTTTTGTGAAGCATATGCCGGCATAACCTTTCTGTTTTCATTACTAGTACCACCAAAAATAAACATAGCTATTTCGCCATAGAGAATCACTAGATTTGCCGAAATAACCTCTCCAGAATGAGAAGATAAAACCAATATCGCATTTTTATCTTTATCACAGAGATCAAATATATTTTTATAGTAATCTTTTGAGTGCAGAGAAAAACCATCACGTTTAGATGTTTCTTCTAGAATAGAATAGAAAGTATCAAAATACTTTGAAAGATTTTCCTCTATTATTTCTGTCGATACTTGGCTTTTTTCTGCTAAACGTACAGAATATCGTGTATTTTTATGCATATCGCGCAAGATATCCTCATACGATCTATGTAGATCCAAGTACCACTCAAAACGTGGCTGAAATTGTGCCGAGTGATAAGTATGCTTTTTTGCTTTTTGAAAGATTTTTCCTAAATCAATCTTAGAATTTTTGTTTCTCTCAGAGATTGTAAAATCTGTGCGGACAAAAATAGAACCCTCTTCTTTTGCTAAATTAAGCAAAAACTTTTTTATATCTAAAAGTAGGGAAGTGGTAACATCACAAAACAAGACCGGTCCATAAGGTATATACAAAAAGCTTTTATTAAATGGCAATGAAAATTTTATAACCTGAAAAGATCCCAGCACCTTGTTGCCAACATCATTTTCATCCGTAATCAAAAACCTTCTGACGTGCCTACCAGAATTCTTTTGCCATTCACCATAAAAAAAGGCTTGTGTAAATGGTGTAAATGGGTAAAACAATGCCGGGTTAAATTCTTCTTTATTTGTGGATTCTTTTATTGTCATTAAGGAAAAAATATATGATACTATAATATAGCTATTAATATTACATTACAATGCAAAAAAGTAGACAAAATGGCGGTTTCTTGATGACGATTATATTAATAATCATAGCCATTGTTATATTAAAATTTGTTTTTCATATAGATATCGTTGATATCTTTAATTACGTTACTCATGTAGTAACCTTTCTCTGGGACAAAGTCTCTGGCATTTTTAAGTAAATTCAGTTAGTATTCTCAACCTAAATATGAAGGCATTGAAAATATCGCTATTTATTTTGTTGTTGCCGATATACGGCCCAATGTACCTATTTTTACACTACACTTTTTCTTGGTGGGAAGAACTTTTAGATTAGTTCATGTGTTAGAATATATACGTGAAAAATAAAACGATTATTCTGATAGCCTGTATTTGTTTTGTAGCAGTACCAATCTTTTGGTATTTTAAAGCAGATTTTTTTCCTCTACCTATTGAAACAAAAATAAAAGATGCTCAATCAGCAGTATCTGCAGTAAAAGACAAGATACTTAAAATATCAAAAGATATATCCAACCCTGGCCCCCTTTTCGGTAGCAAAAAATCAACAGGCACCATACTCACCAGAGAAGGAATTTTGATGTGGACCAATATACAGCGTAAACAAAATTCTGAGTTTGAAAATCTAAAATCAAATCCAGATTTAAATAAAATAGCGGAGTTACGTTTGGATGATATGTTTCAAAAACAATATTTTGAACATGTATCACCCACAGGTGAAAGCGCTTCTGATGTAGCAGACGATGTCGGATATGAATACATAGCCATAGGAGAAAATATTGCTCTTGGTAACTTTGATAACGACGAGGATATAGTGCAAGCGTGGATGAATAGTCCTGGTCACAGAGCAAATATTTTAAATAAAAGATACCGAGAAATAGGAATAGCTGCCAAAAAAGGTATATATGATGGAGATGAAGTGTGGATCGCTGTGCAGATTTTTGGCAGACCATTATCCGACTGCACAGAACCATCGATATCACTGAAAAATCAAATAGAAAATGAACAAAAAAATCTAGAAAATTTGAAAGAAGAAGCTAATGCTCTTTATGAAAATTTATCTAGTCTTAAAAACACATTATCGCCGACAGAGTACAATATAAAAGTAGATGAATACAATGTTGTCGTAAACAAAGTAAATGATAAAATAGCTTTAGTAAAAGAATTGATTAAAAAATACAACGCTCAAGCCACGACATTTAACACTTGCATAGAAAATTAAAATGAAAAAATTTCCGGAAAACTTTTTGTGGGGAAGCTCTACTGCCTCTTATCAAGTAGAGGGTGGTATAGAAAACACTGACTGGGCACAAGCAGCTAGAGAGGGGAAGGTGCCTGTGTGTGGAAGGGCTTGTGATCATTACAATCTATATGAACAAGATTTTGATATTATTCAAAAACTTGGTCACAACACACATAAAATATCTATAGAATGGGCGAGAATAGAGCCAGAAGAGGGTGTATTTAACGAAGAAGAAATCGATCATTACCGTCGTGTCATAGATTCTCTACTTAGAAGAAATATAAAGCCAATAATAAATCTTTGGCACTTTACTATTCCTATTTGGTTTTCAAATCTAGGAAGTTTTGAAAATAAGAAATCTGCTTTTTACTTTGCAAGATATTGTAAATATGTAGTAGAAAAACTCGGCAACAAATCAGATACTTGGATCACTATAAACGAGCCGATGGTCTGGGCCTCTGGATCATACTTTAGAGGACAGTGGCCACCTTTCAAAAAAAGCCCGTTATCTTTTTTGAAAGTCATCAACAATCTAGCAAATGCACATAACGAGGCTACAGTAGAAATCAAAAAAATACAACCAAACATAAAAATTGGTATTTCAAAAAATAATATGTATTTTCACTCAAACCTAAATCCCATAAATGCTTTCAAGGCATTTTTTATGAGATGGTTTTGGAACCGTAGATTTTTAAATAAAATAAATAATTATCAAGATTTTATTGGAGTAAATCATTATTTCAATAAAAAATTTGGCGACAAGGCAACCTACCCAAAATCAGATATGGGCTGGGATATTTATCCTGATGCACTCTATCATGTACTCCTAGAACTAAAGCGCTACAAAAAACCACTGATCGTGACCGAAAACGGTCTTGCTGATGAGGCTGACACAAGGAGGACTGATTTTATAAGGGGATATATAGAATCTGTACACAAAGCGATAGAGCACGGTGTTGATGTGAAAGGATATTTACACTGGTCACTTTTAGACAATTACGAATGGGCTTTTGGTTTTGAAAAAAGATTTGGTCTAGTAGAGGTAAATTATAAAACATTAAAAAGGACAGTTCGTCAATCTGCATTTGAATATAAGAAAATCTGTGATGCAAACGCCCTCTAATTATGGTTTAATAGATTATATATGTTAGGTTTTTCATTATTATTTGTTGTTATAGCTCAATTTTTAAATGCTGTTGTAGCTGTATTAGATAAACACATAATAAATAACTCAAAACCTGTCGTTTACGCTTTCTATGTAAGTATACTTTCTGGTGTTGCGCTAATAATGGTGCCATTTGGTCTAGTATCTATTCCTGATCCAATAATCATCTATCTTTCTTTGGGCGCAGGAGCTTGTTATTTAGCGTCCATCCTTTTTCTCTACGATTCACTTAAAATATCATTACCATCAGAAGTGATACCTGTAGTAGGTGCAGTCTCAGCTGTTTCTACTTTCGGTTTTAGTTATTGGATTCTTGGTGTCTTGTTGCCAGATGATTTTCTTTTGGCTTTTACACTTTTAATCTTGGGAATGCTTTTTATATCCCATTTTGAATTTACAAAAAAATCTTTTGTTTATGTCGTATTGTCTGGAGTCTTTTTTGGAGCTTCTACTGTTATCATAAAAAAAATATTCACACTTGATGACTCTTTTGCAAACGGTTTTTTCTGGTCAAGAATGGCGAACGTAGCTTTGGCCCCACTTCTTTTGCTCTGGCCAAATAATCTAAGAGCTATAATAAGAGACTTTCACAAATCTCCAGCAAAAGGGAAGTTTGTCATTCTAAATAATAAGCTTTTAGCTGGACTCGCTTTTATCTGCATACTTTTTGCTATCAAACTAGGCGATGTGTCATTAGTAAACGCTTTATCAAGTCTACAATACGTATTTCTTCTAATCTTCACATTGATTTTTGGTAGAAAGATGCCGGGCCATTTCTCAAAAATGAGATACAAAGATGAAATGATTCATAAAATATTTTCTACTTTGCTAATCATTCTTGGATTTATAGTGTTGTTTACAAAATTTTAAATATGAAAAAATTCAAAAATTTTATTTTTTGGAGCGGGGTAGTGCTGACGATTATTTTTGCAATTCTTTTTTCTCTTTCTTTTACAAAAATCCCCTCAAAAATAACCTATGGAATGAGTTTTAGTAAGCTACATTCAGATGAGCTTAAGCTAGATTGGAAAAAGGTTTTTCTGGCTTCTTTGGATGATTTAAAGATCAGACAATACAGACTTTCTGCACATTGGGACAAAACAGAACCCCAAAAAGACGTATACAATTTTGCAGACCTAGACTTTCAAATGAATGAGGCAAGAAAAAGAGATGCTAAGGTCATTTTATCTGTCGGTAGACGTCTTCCAGGATGGCCAGAATGTCATGATCCAGAATGGACTAGAGATATTTCAAAAGAAGAAAAAAGGAAAGAATTACTTACTTTCATTGAAGCTGTTGTAAATCGATACAAAGATTATCCAAATCTCATGTATTGGCAGGTAGAAAACGAGCCTTTTTTAGTGCTGTATGCTCGACATAGTTGCGGAGATTTTTTTGACGCAGATTTTTATGATAAAGAAATTGCATTGGTGCGACAACTTGATCCCAATACCCCAATTTTTATTACAGACAGCGGGGAATTGAGTTTGTGGTATCAAGCATACACTCGGGCTGATGCTTTTGGTACAAGTATATATTTATACGTCTGGAATCATACTTTAGGTCAAATTAGATACCCTATCGTCCCAGCTTTTTTCAGAATCAAGCACAATATCATTAAATTACTCTTTACAGACAAACCTGCGATCATAAGTGAGCTTTCTACCGAGCCATGGCTCTTAAAACCGATTATAGAGACTCCTATAAATGAACAATTGGAGCAAATGAACATCGATAGATTTAATAGCATGGTTTCGTTTGCATCAAAAACAGGATTTGATACACAATATTTGTGGGGCGTAGAGTGGTGGTATTACATGAGAGAAAATGGTCATCCAGAGTTTTGGGACAGAGCTAAACAACTATATAATCAAAACTAATAAGTATAAGAGAAAATAAGCCCGTTAATTTGCGGGCTTTTTTCTTAGGCCTACGTGTCGTAAAAGATATATTGTGCGACGTATATATAAAAGTTATCCACAGCTCCCCCCTAAAGAAAAAGCCGGGCGAACCCGGACTTCATCTTTTCAAAATATTCTGATTATTTTATTCTCCGTACATTTCTGTGCGAATATTTTCTAGCTTCGCAATAATTTCTGGATCTTTAATCAGACTGAATCTAGGGAAAGTATGACCTTCTTTTGTTACATCCCCCATCCACATATCCATTGGTCTTAAATAGAACAACTTTCCAGCCTCAAAAATAGGTGCATCATAAAGCGGTCGATACACGACCATGTTGGTATCTTCTGGTCGACAATCATTTTCTGTGTGCACACCTACACCCACGACTTCATATGCATAATCATTAAAAGCCTTTGCTGGGTCGTGTTTGTAATGATAATAAAAACCTTTTTGAGGAACTTTATCTGGTATTTTCATATCCTATATTTTAACACAACAAAAAAGACCCCAAAATCTGGAGTCTTTTTTGTATTACATTTTATTCGTAATCATTTGTTGAACGACCATCAGTATTCATTGCTAGAGTGTGGTCTTTTGCCCAACAAGGTGATGAAGGCATCCAATCACGAGTACCATTTTTACTATACAAGTATCGTGCGTACTTTAGATTATCTTCCATCTTGTGCAGATCGAGACCCATCTTTTTTGCTGTTTCAGCATGATAGAACTCGTTGATCTGCATTATACCTACGTCTTTATTATTTTTCTTTCCACGTAGGATTTTTCCATTTTCATCTGTTTGTCTAAAACCAGACTCACATCGAGATACTTCGGCCAAAATAGGAATGTCTGAGAAATAGTTTCTTACGTAAGCTTCAGTTGATACTGGTTTCTCAGTCTCCTCTTTTGTTCGCTCAATTACTTGAGGCTCTGTTTTAGGTGTTAAAGGAACTTGTGAGTCTACTGGCGTACCAGTCATACCCGCTAAAACCAAATACAAACTAACTGCTGTCATATTTAACATATATTTGCTTATTTAGATTATTCCCTTTCGGGCTTATCTAAATAAAAAACTCAGCGCTAACTGAGATGTATATATAATAGCATATCTGACCAACCTTGTCAATGACAAAATGGTTTTTATGTGGTATAAAAATGGCTTATTTTAAGGCTTTTTTGCCTATTTAGGGGTTTAAAATTGTTAAGAATTTACAACAACTTTTTCACCTTTTTGAGCAAAATAGGTTTCTTGGCATTTTTCTGAGCAAAAAGTGTTGCCATTTTGAGCATTTTTACAATCTTCACAACAAATAAAGTGCTCGTGACATGTATCGAGGGTGCAATTTGTGTAATTTTCTGATGGTTTTTCGCATATTCCTCATCGTCCTATGACTGTATGCTTGCTTGGATCATCAAAAGTCATCACCTTTCTATTATCAAATACGTACAGAGAGCCCTTAAAAGCTTCTCCTGGATATTTTTCCATGTAGCTGACAATTCCACCGTCTAGCTGATAAACATCCTTAAAACCTTCTTTTACGAGAAATCCGGAAGCTTTTTCACACCTCACCCCTCCAGTACATACTGTTACGACAGTCTTGTCTTTTAAATCAGCAATCTTTTCTTTTGCCAAAGGCAAATCTCTAAAGTTTTTCATTCCTGGTAATAGAGAACCGTCAAAATGACCAACATTGTACTCATAGTCATTTCTCATATCAACTACGTAAAATTCACCTTTTTTGTTTTGATACCACTGATGCAGTTCGTCAGGAGAAAGTCTTTTGCCAGTAACCTGATTTGGATCAACTTGAACAGGTAGAGAGTCGCTCACCAAATCCTTTCGCACCTTTATGGAAAGACGGGGGAAAGCATTCCCTGTCCCCCCACTTCTTTTGATATGAGTATCTTTAAAACGAGGATCAGCCAAAAAAACCGAAAGATACTTATCAGTATTTTCTTTTTTTCCTTCTAATGTAGCGTTTATACCTTCTTTAGCAACAATAATGCGCCCCTTTAGAGAAAGGTCTTCGCATAGACGTCTCTGATCAAGCTTTAAGGCTTCTGGATCTTTTATGTCTACGTATTTATAGAATAGCAATATCTCAAATTTTTCGTTTTCTTTCATGTCGAGGAAAATACTATCACTTTTTTATTTAAGAGCCAACCTGAACAGTGTCGCCTTCAGATAGACCAGAGACAACCTCAGCGATACCGTCCTGAGACACAATCCCCAAGACAACCTCCACATCCTCGGTAGTTTTTTCATCAATAACCTTTTTTACAAAATTTTTATCATCCTTTTTTGTTACAGCAAACAAAGGTATAGAAAGGACTCCTGATTTTTTAGCTGTCTCTATATTTAGATTTGATGTAAGTCCACTTTTAATATTGGAAGTATTTTCATCAAAAAATACTTTGATTTTATAATTTACAACTCCATCTACTATTGTTTCGCTAGGATCTATATAAGTCACCTTTCCTGTAAAATTTTGTCCTGGATAAGCATCTAGAGT
>CAYOFR010000030.1:0-17882 GCA_964403475.1 uncultured Candidatus Saccharibacteria bacterium
CGAGATTTCTTTTCTGGATATGACGCAGTCGCTCGCGTCCCGCACAAGGATCGTCCGATGCGACGGACCCTGCGCATCCCCATAGGGGTCACGGCATAAAAACCCGCTGATCCCTATGTTTGTTTATATTCTTAAATAAAATTTTATTAAAAAAAATAATCAAAAACAAAAAATTCGTTGCGGATGGGTGAGTGATGACGCAATATATCGCGCATACCATGATACAGAATGGGGTGTGCCAGTACATGACGATCAAAAGCTTTTTGAAGCTGTGGTGCTAGATGCATTTCAGGCTGGTCTATCTTGGCTGACTATTTTAAAAAAACGAGAAAACTTTAGACGGGCGTTTGATAATTTTGATGCAAGAAAAATTGCCAAATATGACGAAAAGAAAATAACATCTCTGATGAAAGACGCTGGCATCATTCGCAATCAGCTAAAAATTCGTGCAACAATTACAAACGCACAAAACTTTTTACAAGTTCAGAAAGAATTTGGCAGTTTTGATAAATATATTTGGCATTTTGTGGGAGGTAAACCAAAAATAAATAAATGGACAAATTACAAACAATTACCCCCACGTTCAAAAGAGTCTGATGCAATGAGCGCCGATATGAAAGCGCGTGGATTTAAGTTTGTCGGCTCTACTATTTGCTATGCCTTTATGCAGGCGGTGGGAATGATTAATGATCACACAGTTGATTGTTTTAGATATAAAAAATAATTTTTTTGGTATAATTAAATTCATGGAAGATCTAACTCCCGAACAAAAGAAAGTAATGTGGGAAAAGGGAACTGAGGCTCCTTTTTCTGGAAAGTATTGGAGCTCAAAAGAGAAAGGCACTTACAAATGTGCGTCTTGTGGTACAGAACTTTTTTCTTCTGATACAAAGTTTGATTCTGGCACCGGTTGGCCGAGTTTTGACAGCGTAATTTCAAATGAAAATATTGAAACACGCGAAGACAATGAGTTTGGAATGTCTCGCACAGAGGTTTTGTGTAAAAAATGTGGTGTTCATCTAGGGCACGTTTTTCCAGATGGTCCTACAAAGACCGGCGAAAGATATTGTATAAATTCTGTTTGTCTTACTCTTGATCCAAAGAAAGATGATAAATAAAAAAAGTATTTTTCTTGCCGTTTCTATTTTTTTAATTTTGTTTTTTTGTTTTTTCTATTACAAAAAGACCACTCCAGCTCCAGTCAATGGCTTTTCTATAGGAGGTGTTTACGTAAACATAGATAAGGTAGATACAGAAGAAAAAAGAATGCGTGGTTTGTCTGGTCGAGATGCTTTGTCTCCTGACTCTGGCTTGTTTTTTGTATTTGAAAAGCCTGAAATAGTCAGTATTTGGATGAAAGATATGAAATTTCCGATAGATATAATCTGGATTGATGAAAATTTGCACGTTATTTATATAAAAGAAAAAGCAACACCAGAATCTTTTCCAGAAATATTTAATCCTCCAAGTGAAGCCATGTATGTTTTGGAAGTTAATGCTGGTTTTGTAGAAAAAAATAAGATAGAGGTGGGAGACAGGGTTGTGTTATAGTAAAACCTGCGTTCCTTTTCACTTCAAAAAACTTTCTAATAGAAAGGCGGTCACCATGACCATGTTTACTGACACCGTGCGTGATCCGTCTGGTACGGATCCTCTGCAGATTCCATCGGGGGTGTGTTCTATCAAGTGGGGCAGTGCGATTTTCATCGTCTCGCTTCACCTGATGGTGTTGTCTGGTGCGACGCTTGCTTGCTGTGGAGTAATCCCGAGTTTCTTTTCTTGGAATTCCTTCACGGCGATGATTCTGGGGATCGTTGTGTTTGGGTGGGTTGGCATTGGTGTCTGTTATCACCGCCTGCTTACTCACCGAAGCTTTGAAACTCCAAGGTGGTTTGAGCGCTTGCTTGCAATGCTTGCGTTTTGCAACCTTGAAGGTTCGAGTTTGTGGTGGGTTTCTGTTCATCGCAGACATCACCATCACTCAGACACTCGTCCAGATCCTCATACACCACTCGTGAATTTCTTGTGGTCTCATGTGGGATGGCTTCTTTTCTTCAATCCACAGATTGAGGGACCTGAGGTGTACAAAAACACCAAAGATCTTCAGAAGGATCCGTTTCATGTGTGGATGCACAAGTATCACGGATGGTTGCTCGTGTGGGCACTGCACGTCGTTCTGATTTTCTCGATTGGTTTTGTCGTCGGTAATACTGATGACGATCCATTTAGTGGATATCAGAGCGGTGTTAGCTTCATCGTCTGGGGCGTCCTCGTTCGGACTGTGGTTTTCTGGAACATCACATGGCTTGTGAATTCTGCAACTCATGTATGGGGTTACCAAAACTACAAGTCTGGTGATGAAGCAAGGAATAGTTGGTGGGTAGCAATACTCACTGGGGGTGAGGGCTGGCACAACAACCACCATCACGATCAATGCTCTGCCACTGTGCAACACAAGTGGTGGGAATTTGACCCGAGCTATTACATGATTCGTTTCTTTGCGTTGTTGGGACTAATCAAAAATGTCAAAACACCAAAAAGAAACAGAGTCGACGGTGCTTGAAGTTTGGAAAAAAGAAAAAGCGGGGCGGTTTTCGCGAGAAAACCGCCCCTTTTGATTGTTTTTCGATTATTTTTTATTAAAAACAGATTATTTTTTTATTTTTTCTTTATTTTTTTCAAAAAAACGGTGATTTTGTTTTGTTATATAAGGCTATTTTTTCGCTCATCTTTACGTTGCCAATTTTCTATTATCTAACCACCAAAAATGGGCTTATCCACTGTTCTGGTGACTACTTTTTTAATGTAAAATGATATGACCAACTTTTAAAACTTTATTAACACAGAAAAAATATGAGCATCACAATAAAAAAGAGAGACGGAGCCCACGAATCCTTTAATGCAGACAAAATAAATAGATCAATCGAGCGAGCTTGTAAGGGAATGCTTGATCCGATAGGAATGGTGACTCAGATTGCGACAGAAACTCGTCTCACTTTATATGATGGCATCACAACAGAAGAAATAGATCAGGCTACTATCAATGCTGCACTACAAAACGTCAAAGAAGACACTGATTATGACAAGGTTGCCACAAGACTTTTACTAAAAACTGTATACCGAAAGGTGATTGGTGAGTTTGATAAGGATGATGATGCTGATCTAAACAAAAGACATAAAGAAAATTTTATTTCTTTTATAAAAAAAGGAGTAGAAGAAGGAAAACTTCACAAAAATATGATTGAGAAGTTTCGCCTAGAAGAACTTGCTCAAGCCCTCAACATAGAACGCGATGAACTCTTTCAGTACGCAGGACTTTCTAGCTTGCTCAACAGATATGCATTAAAAAATTTGGACCAAACTCCTCGCGAGACACCACAATATTTTTTCATGAGAGTTGCGATGGGACTTTCTTACAACGAAAAAGATCCGACCGAGCAAGCAAAAAAGTTTTACAACAAAATGTCTAAGCTCGAATACCTTGCGGGAGGATCAACAAACTTGGGTGCAGGTACTACTCGACCATCTCTTTCAAATTGTTTCTTGCTTGAAATCCACGACGACATGGATCATATTGCAAAATCAGTTTCTGATGTAATGAAGTTGTCAAAAGGTTCTGGAGGTATTGGTGCATCAATGACAAAACTTCGCGCAGCAGGTTCTCCTTTGCTTTCAAACAACGGTACATCTACAGGCCCTACACCTTTTGCAAAAATTATTGATACAGCTATTCGTGCTATTCAAAGAGGAGGTAAAAAGAAGGGGGCACTTTGTTTTTATATGGAAAATTGGCATCTTGATTTTCCAGAATTTATTGATTGGAAACACAATGCTGGAGATGATTACATGAGAATGCGTACTGCAAATACCGCTGCGTTTCTTTCTGATGAATTTATGCGTCGCGTGAAGGCAAGTGAAGATTGGTATATGTTTGATCCAAAAGAAACTCCAGATTTAAACGAGCTTTACGGACAAAAATTTGCAAAGAGATATGCAGAATACATAGAGATGGCGAATGCTGGTAAGCTTCGAACTTTCAAAAAAGTTCCAGCTAGAGAACAATTCAGACAAATCCTCGTTGCTTTGCAAACAACATCTCACCCTTGGTTGACCTGGAAAGATCCTATAAATTTGCGTGCTTTAAACAACAATACCGGCACTATCCATATGTCCAATCTCTGTACTGAGATTTGCTTACCTCAAGACAAAGACAATGTGGCTGTGTGTAATCTAGCTTCTCTAAATCTAGCTGCTCACGTAAAAAACAAAGAGGTAAATTGGGGAAAATTGGAAGACAGTATTCGCCTCGCTGTGCGACAGCTAGACAATTTGATTGATATAAACGAGCTTCCTATACCCGAAGCTGTAAAATCAGATAGAGAAAATAGAGCTGTGGGTCTCGGTGTCATGGGCTTTTCAGATACAATAGAAAAACTTGGCATGTCATATGACAGCCCTCACGCTTGGGATTTTGCTGATAGAATTTTTGAATTCATTAGCTATATGGCGATAGATGAAAGCGCTAATCTAGCACAAGAGAGAGGAAGTTATACAAATTTTGCGGGATCAGAATGGTCAAAAGGAAAAGTTCCTTTTGATACATTGCAAACACTTGAAGCTGATAGAGGAATACCTCTGACTGTTTCAAAAGAAAGTAAACACAAAGGCTTAAATTGGGACGTGCTTCGAGCAAAAGTAAAAAACGGAATCAGAAACGCTACCCTGATGGCTGTCGCTCCAAACGCAAATATTGGATTGGTTGCAGCTACTACTCCTGGTATTGATCCACGTTTTGCGCAGGTTTTTTCTAGAAATAAAATTTCAGGAAAATATTTGGATTTGAATCACAACCTTGTGAAAGATTTAAAGAACATGGGTATTTGGGAGCAGACAAGAGCTTTGATTATTGAAAACCAAGGAGATATTTCTCAAATAGAGCAAATACCTCAACACATAAAAGATATTTACAAAACATCATTTACAACTTCTCCTTACGCTTATGTAGAAGTCGCAGCTCGCGCTCAAAAATGGATTGACCAAGCGTTGTCTAGAAATATGTATCTAGAGACTAGAGATATTGATGAGACTATAAATATTTACATGAGTGCTTGGGAAAAGGGAGTAAAGACTACTTACTATCTACACATGAAGCCTCGTCATACTGCCGAACAGAGCACTGTGTCTGTAAATAAGGCGCAGAAAATAGGAAAGGTTGGATTTGCTGGTATTTCTTCTATGAAAGCGGCGTCACCACTCTCTACTCCCGCTTTTGCTGCTGTGGGTGCGGTGACACCTCCTTTGCCATTAGAAACAGTTCCAGCACAACCTTCTTTTGTAGCTCAAAATGTACAAACACCAAAAGTAGAAATGAAAGGATTTGCTTCCGTCGCGTCTTCTACACCAACATCTTTTGCACCACCATCGAGTAATGTAGAGATGAAGAAGGAATATAAAGTACATATGCCAGAAGATCCTTCAGAAGCAAATGTTTGTGATAGTTGTCAGTAATTATAAGAAAGATAATAAAAATTAAAATATGCTCATAGGAAAAGCCTCACCAGAAGATATGAATTTGCATCCACTAAATTATAAGTGGGCATACGATCTATATAATCAAGCAGTAAGAAACACATGGTTTCCACACGAAATCGCACTTAAAGAGGATTTGGAAGATTGGGAAAAAATGACAGAAGATGAAAGACACGCTGTTAAATTTTTAATGGCATTCTTTAATCCAGCTGAACTCATAGTCAACAGATCTATCGCTCTCGGTATTTATCCTTACCTCAAATCTCCAGAATGTCATTTGTATCTCGCAAAGCAAATGTGGGAAGAAGCAAATCATTGTGTAGCTTTTGAGTACGTTCTCGAAACTTTCCCTTTTGATCGAGAAAAGATTTTTGATCTTCATCTACAGGTGCCTTCAATGCTTGCAAAAGAAGCGTATATCGGAAAATACATGAAGAGAATGACAGAAGATACTCTTGATATATCTACTGTAGAAGGAAAAAAAGATTTCATTAGAAATCTTGTTGCTACAAACATAGTGATGGAAGGTATTTGGTTTTATAGTGGATTTATGGTTGCCCTTTCTTTCCGTCAGCGCAACCAGCTTCGCAATTTTGGTTCAATGATAAATTGGGTTCTTCGCGATGAGAGTCTTCATCTACAGTTTGGAATAAATCTAATTCACAATATTTTGGAAGAAAATCAGGCGCTTCTCACAGAAGAATTTGCAAACGAAATAAGAAACATAGTAATAGAAGGAGTTGATTTGGAAGTTGCTTACAACAAAGATCTTTTCCCTCGTGGAATACTTGGTCTAAACGCAGACTATGTAAATCAATACGTACAATATGTAGCTGATCGTCGTCTCGAAGAGCTCGGTCTACCAAAGCATTACAATGTTACAAATCCAGCAAAGTGGATGAGTACAGCTACAGACGTGTATGAGCTTGTAAATTTCTTTGAAGCACAAAACACTAGCTATGAAGTGGACGGTCACTCACATGGAAAAGTACCTGAGAAAAAAGTTTAGTTTGGTATATAATTAAAATACTTATAGATTAAGAATATTTATTGATGAAAAAAATAAAAGTTGCGATAAACGGTGCGGGGCGAATAGGGCGAGCATTTATAAAAGTAGCTCATGGTAGAAAAGACTTGGAAGTAGTTGCTGTAAATGATCTCGGCAACATAGACAACATTGCTTATTTACTAAAGTACGACACCGCTTATGGTGTGACTCCTTTTGATGTTTCTGTTGCTGAAGATAAAAAATCTTTGTTGGTTGATGGAAAGACAGTAAAGTATTTTAGTGAGAAAGAACCAGCGGCTTTGCCTTGGGGAGATTTGGGTGTTGATGTTGTCGTCGAGTCAACAGGACTTTTCACCTCTTTTGAAAGCGCAAAAGTACACATCACTGCTGGTGCAAAGCGTGTAGTGATTAGTGCTCCTGCAAAAGACGAAGCTCCTGCAGACGGCGCTACTATTTTAATGGGTATCAATGAAGAAAAGTTTGCTAGTTGTGTTGTTACTTCAAACGCTTCTTGTACTACAAACTCAGCGAGTCCTCTTATTGCAATCTTGCATGAAGCTATAGGTATAGAAAAAGCAATGCTAAACACAGTGCATGCTTATACAGCGAGTCAGTCTATAGTCGATGGTCCAAACAAAAAAGATTTTCGTGAAGGTAGATCTGCTGCACAAAACATAGTGCCATCATCTACTGGTGCAGCTATTGCTGTAACAAAAGCTTTTCCTGAGCTTGTAGGAAAGTTTGATGGTATATCTATGCGCGTGCCTGTTGTGGTGGGTTCTATTGCAGACATTACTTTTATTGCCAAGCGCGACACAACAAAAGAAGAAGTAAATGAAATTTTGAAAAAAGCTTCAAAAGATGAACGTTGGGCAAATATATTTTCTGCCACAGAAGAGCAATTGGTATCATCTGACATAAAGGGAAGTCGTTTTGCGTCTATCGCAGATCTTTCTTTTACACGTGTAGTGGGCGGAAATCTTGTAAAAGTACTTGCATGGTATGACAATGAAATGGGGTATACTCATACGTTAGTCCAACATGTGATTAAGGCCGGACAATATCTATAGAAAGCCCCGTAAATAAAGGTTAATTAAGGGAAGCCTCGCTGAGAAGCGGGGCTTTTTGCTATCCGTTTTTCACTCACCTAGAGGTCGAAATTATTAGCCAAGTTAACCATTGTCCCGAAAAGGGATCAGCCGATGTACAACGGCAGATGCTAGCGTTGTATAAAACAACACATTAGGAAGTATGTAATCGATGGAATGGAGATTTACTTAAGTCTCGATTTCCGGCGACGAAGAAAAAGCTTCTTGAGGCGGCTGTTCGATGTATTCGTAAGCCCAGTTATCCACAGGGTCAGACGAATCCATGAAAGCTCTCAAAAGTACCCGATTAGTTACTTACCGTAGGTTTGGGAAACCTGCCCTGATCCTTGAGGGTCGGTGGCTAACGGAACGATATCGATTAAAGGTTGGCGATGTAGTCGATGTTGATTATCAGCCCAAAGAGATCCGTATACGCGAAAACTTTAAATTAACAGTTGAGCGTAGAAAGTTTCTCGCAGAAATCGCAGAGCTTCGGAGACAGCAAATCGAAGCGATTAGGAATAAGTCCTATGAGAAATGAATTATCAGTCATTAAAAAGTAAAGAACTCCCCGGAGGGAGTCCAATACGATCTACAAATCTAGTATTGCAAATTGCTTCCGGGAAGTCAACAAGCAATCTATGAACCACACAACAATGTTAGAACCAAGACCAAAAGTGCAAGACAATTTCTTCGCACCAATAGGAAATACAAAACCTTACTTCAAAGCGGCCTTTGAAGGTTTTGCTGGTACGGGTAAAACCTACACCACAGCGCAGATCGCAATCGGTCTATACAAGCGTATAGGCTCAAAAAAGCCGATTGTTATCTTCGATACCGAAAAGGCCTCTAAATTCCTTAAGAAGGCATTTGCCCAAGAAGGAATTGAAGTGCTGGTCCGTGAATCAAGATCACTTGCTGATCTTAAAGAAACGATGACCCGAATGAGACAGGGTGCAGGTGAAATTCTGATCATCGATTCCATCAGCCATGTTTGGGAGGATTTTCTTAAGGCGTATGCCGAGAAGGTCCGACGTACTCGCTTGGAGTTCCAAGATTGGGGCGTAATTAAACCGACATGGAAAGCCGAGTTTTCTGATCCATTCGTGCGTGATCCTTATCACATCATCATGACCGGTCGTGCTGGTTATGAGTATGAGAACGAAATCAACAAGGAAACCGGTAAGCGTGAGATCTATAAGTCGGGAGTGAAGATGAAGGTCGAAGGCGAAACTGCCTACGAGCCGGATCTTCTTGTGCTTATGGAGCGCATGCAGGAAATGGAAGGTGGATCAGTGAAAAAGGTCGTAAGACAGGGAACGGTCATTAAAGATCGTTCGACTGTGATTGACGGTAAGAGCTTTGAAAATCCTTGTTATGAGGATTTTGCCCCAGCGATTGACGTAATGCTTGAAGCCCCTGAGTTACTTCAGACGGTGGCTGAGCGTGATGCTGGCACACTTTTCCGAACAGAGGAGGAAAAGTACGAGTGGAAGCAGCAGAAAAAGCGATGGCTTGAGGAGATCGAGAATTATCTCGTATCGATTTGGCCTTCACAGGCAGCAGAGCAAAAGAAACTCAAGATTGATGCAATCAATTTTGCCTTCAACACGATGAGTTGGACTGTTGTTGAATCATTGCGGCCGGAAGAATTGGAAGCTGGCTTTGCAAGAGTTCAAGAATTTGTCCGCAAACACATTGATGCTCAAGCAGCTGAGATGAAAACTCCTGAGACAAAGGAGACGAAAGTTAAAAGTCCTGTTGCGGTGAAAACCGCAGTGAGAAGTAAAAGTGGCAAGTAAGTAGGTTAGCCACTGACTCAGTCCTCATCGCAGTGGCGTGAGGATTGAGATCAGGGGCGAACCCCCAACAACCCTATGGATCAACCAAAAGCCGACTTCATACCAAATAGCACTCAAATTCCAAATTTGGTCTTGGATTTTATTGTTCCTCGAGTATCGGAAGCGGAAGCAAGATGCCTTTTGTATATATGTCGTCGTACTTTTGGTTTTCATAAAGATTCGGATCGTATTAGCTTTTCTCAATTTATTGAAGGGATAAAGGATCGTAGGGGCAATGTGCTTGATTACGGGACTGGCTTGTCGAGACAGTCGGTGGCAGCAGGCCTTAAGAATCTTACGGTGGCCGGAGTGGTCCTAGTGAACAAAAGTAAGCGTGGAAATCTCTACAAAATAAACCTGCATATGGATGTGGAAAAGGTAGTCAACCTAGTAGACCAGTCAAGGAAGTTGACCAAAAGTGGTCTAAAAAATAGACCAAGATCGGTCTACCAAGTAGACACACAAAATCTAGGAAAAAAAGAGAAATCTAGTATTAGGGATCCTGTGAATAACTTATCCACAGAACTTAAAGAACTCACTAAGAAAATGACCATCAAATAGCTCATGCGAAACATAAACAATCCTCGGCACAAATTAACAGCATCGCAAGTTCAAGAGGCACAACGCCTCTATGAGGATTATGGTTGGAGGGTCAATTGGATATCGGTTTACTTCCATATCCATAGAAGCTCGGTGATCTTCCATGCTCGTTTCAATGGGTGGGTAAGAAGGATAAAAACGGCCAAGAGGATTCCTGACGAAATAGCGGAGATTTATCGAGACAGGAAGAAATCAAAGTACGAGCAAAAGATGAAGGGGTCCTATGAGTACATCAAACAGTCAGCAGAACAACAAAGAATAAAAAGTTGCGGACATATCCGATGGGTAAAGAGATGTAGTTTGTGCGGTGAGATTCTTAGTTCAGATGCAATTTGCGAGAGGCATGAAGCGTTTGCTCACAGTAATGCAACAGCTCGATCCGGTCAGAATTAATAATATTTAAAACCATGAAGAAAAATACAAAACAAATTGAAGAAGTGCAGAACCCTTTAAATCTCTCAGCTCGTTTTCTTGCGGCTAGGCCTGATTTGGTCGGGGCTTGGATCATCGGCGCACATGGCTTGCTTCCAATCTTTAAATCAAAAAGTAGGGAGGCAATCATTGCTTATCTTGATACAGTCCAAAGAGAATTTTTTACTGCACTTAGACATCATTGGGAAAAAAGAAATCCCAATCAGAAGATGACCTATACCTTCGGGACGATTTGCAGGAATAAGAAGGGAGAGGAGAGACTTGTGATCGGTATTCTTCCTCAAGAGAATAGCAAACCTACTTATGAATATATTGCCGATGATGGCAAGGTCGGAGCTTGTAATGAATCAAGCATGGTTGGCTGGATGGAAAAATAACTTATGGAGCTAGCACTTGTAAAAATTACAGAACTAAAGGCGGCTGACTATAACCCTCGGGTGATGCCAGAGGAGGAGTTGGAAAAGCTGAAAAGGTCAATAAAAGAGTTTGGTTTTGTTGAGCCGGTTGTAGTGAATAGCAATCCGGAAAGACTGAACGTAATTATTGGTGGTCATCAGCGTGTTGAAGCTGCTCGTCAGCTCGGCATGAATGAAGTGCCGGTAATGTTCATTTCTCTCAATGTAGCTAAAGAGAAGATCTTAAATATTGCACTCAATCGTATTCATGGTTCTTGGGATGAAGTTAAACTGGCAACTTTGTTTGCTGAACTTGGTCTTGATGGATCAGTAGATATTTTACTGGCTGGCTTTGATACTGCGGAGATCGATAAGATTCTCGATAAGGTTAATTCCAAAACAGAGTTTGACCCTGAGAAAGAAGCGGCGGCAATTAAGGATCCGGTATCGAAGGCAGGGGAAGTGTATGAACTTGGACCGCATAGATTGATATGTGGCGATAGTACGGTCCTAGAAGATTTTGAAAAGCTTATGGGAGGGAAGAAGGCGAAGATCTGTTTTACCAGTCCGCCTTATAACATGGGCAATCAATCTCTCTATGCCGACTATGACGATAATCTGCCGAGTAGAGAATATATCGAATTTAATCTCTCGATAGTGCGAAATGTACAGGAGCATTTGAAGGGATTTTTGTTTTGGAACATGAGCTATAACAAAAATTCTCGTTGGGAATGGATCGAAGTATTCCATCGCATCATCAAAGAAACCACATTTAGATTTTTAGAGTGCATTGTTTGGGATAAGGGTCATGGTTTGCCGGTCCTGAGTAAAGATGCTCTTACAAGACAATACGAGAATATTTTAGTCGCTGAAAATCAGGATGAGCCAAAAGATATTGATTTTGTTTTTATCGGTGCAAACCAAAAAGCTGTCTTTCATAAAGGGCATAAAAAGAAGCTCACTAATTACTGGTACTTCAGTACACAAAATACTCAGATTGAAGGACATGGTGCATGTTTTCCTGTTGAGCTGCCAAAACGTGCCATTGAGCTAATGACTGATCGTGGAGATATCGTTTTGGATCCTTTTGGAGGGTCCGGATCAACCCTCATTGCGGCCGAGCAATGCGGCAGAGTGGCGTATCTCATTGAGAAAAGCCCACTCTTTTGTGATGTGATCCGTAAACGATATGAGCAATACACCAAACAAAGCTGAAATAGAGCCAAAAATGAACGCCCAACAGTTTGAGATATTTCTCAAATACTGGGGTATGGGTAGGGATAGAAGTCTCGTAAAGCTCCGAGAGCAAATACACCACGACTACACCACCGCTACACCAAAAAAGAAGGTTCCCTCTATCGATACTTTCAAGCTTTGGTCGATGAAGTTTGATTGGCAAAAGCAGATCATTGAGATGGATGAGGAAGCTAATAAGCAGGTGCTTTTTGAGGCAATGGGTGCAGCTCGTGAGGCTCGTACAGACATTCTCAAAATCTTTAAAGCGGTGGTCATGAAGTTCGCTGTGCAGATGAAGGACCAAAATAGAGAAACAACCGCTATGGATGTGTACTCATTTTGGAAGATGGCAAGAATCGAGATGAATCTTCCATCGGATCGGCCTGATCTTACTTCGGGCAATAAACCCTTTGGAGGAGATAAAAATGTTTCTCCTGAGGAGGACAATCGAATATTCGATTTGTTTGGACCGAAGGATTGGCCGGTCGAGCCAATAAAGCAGGAAAAAGTATTAACAAAAGAAAATGCAAAACCAGAGACCAACAAAGAAGATGGAAGAGATAACGCAGGAGGGGCTGATGTTCCTGAAGAACAGCAGTCGGGAAGCGCGTACGAAAGCGGCAAGTAAGCATTTCGGATATTTCCTCACTTACTATCTACCGCATTATGTGCGGAGTGAATTTGCACCTTTCCATTACGACATGATGGGAGATGTACATGATCTTTTGGATTTTAAAATCAGAGAGCTTGCATGGTTCATGTTTGGCGAGAGTGCCAAGACGAGTTTCGCTAAAGCTTTTATTCTTTACATGATCGCTTATGACATTGAGCCATATATCAATGCTGATGCTTTTGACAGCACTAACTCGGAGCGTGTTTTGTTTGATGTGGTCTGGGAACTTCAAAAAAATAAAAGATATCGTGATGATTTTGGAGAGAAATACAATACTGCTCGAAGTCGAGATGAAGTAACGCAAAAAAGAATAAAAGATTTCATCACTAATCCTATTCGTGATCTTGAAAATAATATTGTTCAGGAGGGTATTCGAGTAGAAGCACACAGTACTCAAGAAAGTGTGCGTGGACGAGTGCATGGTGCTATGCGTCCTGGATTTGTTTTACTTGATGACTTTGAGACAAAGAAAACTGTGAGAAGCGAAGTGTCTACTAAACAAATTAGAACTCATATCCAAGAGTTCAAGCGTGGTCTTGATTCGAGAAGGCGTAGAGTTCTCTATCTTGGAAATATTTTGAGTGAGTATGGAAATGTGCAAAGCGTGATTGAAAGAGCAAAGACGGATCATGAGTTGAGGGTCCGTATAGTTCCTATTTGTGAAGGTACTCTCATGGGTGGCTTACACACTCCGACTTGGCCTGAGAGATGGGTGATAAGCGATAAGGAGGCGGAAGCTACCGGCAAGCTTAGTGTTGAGGCAAAGAAAAGATCAATGTGGACACCGGAAGAAGGTGATTTTGATTTTCAAGCCGAAATGCTTTGTCAGCCAATTGATGAAGCGAAGGCTTTATTTAAACGAGACTGGTTCATGCCTATTACTTGGGATGGTTTGATGCAAAAGAAACTTGCCGCTTACGTTACGATCGACACTCCAAGTAGAAAAGAAGATGGTGTAGTTAATGCCGGTGGAGATTATGTAGGTTTTTGTGTGAATTGGGTTGATCGTGAAGGTAAGTGGCATCTCAAGGCATGGCGTGAGAAGTTAGGACCAACTGGAATTATTGAAAAGATGTTTGGGATCTATATGTTTTTGATCCAAGCAGGAACACCGCCAATAAAATTTGGTTGGGAAGATACAGCATTCACTCGTGGGCTTGAGCCGATGCTCAGACATGAGCAAAGAATGAGACAAACCTTTTTGCCTTTGATGTGGCTGAAGCATGAGGGTCGATCTAAAGAGGATCGTATTCGTACTGGTCTGCTCTATCGCTACGAAACTCGAAGCATCTATCACTTACAAGGTGAGTGTAATGACCTTGAAAATGAGCTTATTCGTTTTCCTGATGCGGAACACGACGATACGAGCGATGCAACTGCGTATCAAAGTGATATTGCTCGGCCAGCTGGGACCGAAAAACCAAGAGATCCTAGACCGGAGAGGGTAGTAGAGACTCCCTATGGCAAGGTTAAACCGGCATATGAGGATGAAATGGATGATTTGGGGCCTCAATACCCTGACATTGGCATCTAAATAAAAAGTAATGCACTCAATTTTGCATTTTTTGAGGGGGATACTGAAATCATCATGGCATTAGCCCACTACAAGAAACGTGATGAGTTGGCAAAGCAAGCTCTGAAAGAGATCGATTATTCGTATCGCTATAAGAAAGCTCGCATGACCTCGTGGAATAAGAACGAGGACATGATGAACCCTGATCGTGTAAATCCTTCTGTAGTTTCTCCTTATGGTGGCAGTACTTATCAGCAACAGCAGGGAGATACTCGAGCGCAAGTGCCTCTCTACAAGATGCACGGCTTCGTTCACACTATTCTTTCAAAGATTGATAGTCCTCTTACTTTTAAGTATGTGAAGGGTGAATCAGCTGATTTGAAGAAATCTAAGTTGATGAACGCCATTAAGGATAAAGACGCAAAAGTTGGCAGATGGAATTTCAAAGATTTGATGGGTAAGCGTGATGCGGCGATTTATGGTCGCACGATGTACCTTTACATGTCGAAAAATGATAAAGGAATTTATCGAAGCATACTCAGTCTCATCGATCCGAAGGACTTTTTGATTGATCCTGATGTCGGTGGTTTGTGTACTGAGGAGGAAGATGGAAGTGGAATTGAAAAAGCTCTCTATCTTGGTTGGTGGAATACCAGACTATCTCGTGCGCAATTACAGAAAGGTATTAAGGACGGCATTTACTACAAGAAAGTAGTTGAAGGATTAGTTGATGGTGGAACAAATACCACAACAAAAACTCAGCAAGATATTGATAAGGACAATCGAAAGATTAGTGGTGCGCCGAGAGATCGTTTTAAGAATCAAAATCAGTTCATTTTTTATACTTGGATTACAACTGATGAAAATGATGATCGTTATTATCTAGTCCTTACTCCATCCGGTGATTGTATTCGTTGCGAACCTTGGACCGAAGTAAGGAAAAGCGGTAAGTATCCGATTTGGACTTGGGCTGCTTTTCCTGATCCTCGTGAATTTTGGACACCATCATATTGTGATTTTGCTCGGGGTATTTTTATGGCTCAGGAAAAGAGCATTAACCAATCTCTTGATAACTCAGAGCAAATCAATCGTCCTCAGACTGCTGTAAACGTGGACTATGTGCGTAATCTTGCACAGGTTCGTTATCGAAAAGATGGATACATTGAGATCGAGGGAAATATTGATGTAAATAAGGTTCTGCAAACTCGACAAACTCCGCCGATCGAAGGTCCGTTTAAGGTTTATGACAAGCTTGAGCAGATTGTTGAATCTGAAAGTGGCGTTACGGCCGATGTGAAAGGCACGAGTGATGAAGATACTCTTGGAATCTATGAGGGTAATTTGATGCAAGCCGGTGATCGCTTTGGGTTTTTGAATAAAAGCTACGCAGAGGGTTATTACCGCTTCGCAGTTTTGCACAAAGAAGGCGTGATGCAAGATCTTAAGAAAAAGATGGCCGTTCAAATCCTTGGTCCTATGGGTCTAGAGATTGAGATGGTGAGTTCGAGGGATCTAAAACCATTCAGAGATGATTACGATATTCTTGTTGAATCAAGTATCGCTGAAGCGCAAAGCAATCTCGCTGATAGCAAAAACAAACTGACATTTCTTGGAGCTTATAAGGGTGATCAGACTATCAATCAAAAAGTCTTGTTTGAAACTCAGGCAACAATCGCCGGTGTTGATGACGACACCATAAAGAGATTGCTTGATACAAGCGACTACGATGCTATCGAAGTGGTTGCCCAAGCTGATGAGGCATTTCAGATCATTATTGGAGGAGACAAAGCACCACTCTACAAAGATGCAAACACTGCTTTTCTACAACGACTTCACGATCTCTCCGATAAATATGATCACGAGCTTACCACTGAACAGCATGATGCCGTGTTTGCTTACATCGACGAGATAACGCCGATTGTTGAGAAAAATGCGGCTCGTTCGGTGATGGCACAGGCAGCAAAAGAGGGCTTGATCAGTGGAAGGGGTCGGACGGTCGATGGAACCGGTCTCGAAAATCCTGATCTTGCTGCAACTGAATCGGTCCCGCTTGGGGACCCAGGCGCGGAAGCAGCTGCAACCGCAGCATTATCAAAATAATTAATTAAATTAATTTATGTCTGAATCAAACAATGTGAAATTCGTAGAATCTGATGGTAAGTGGCTCTGGAAGCTCTATGGGGTTGACGGATCTGTAATCCATCGCAGTAATTTGTTCGATACCGAGCAGGAAGCAAAGGCGGATTATGAGGCTTATGGCAATGGGGTAGGTCCTTCTAGTGCCGATGAGGCAAACACTGCCCCCGAAGCTCCACAGCAAGCCACAGAGGGTGCCACAACGGCTCCTGAGGGTGATCTTGGGGCTGGAGACGTTGGTCAAGCCGAAGAAACCGCTGGTCTTGACAAGACCGTTGGAGAATCGGCTGATACCTTGAATAATCCTAATGCTTAAATTCGATTACAAAGTAAAAAAGCGAGCTAAGGATAAAGGTGATCATAGGATCACTAAGCATGGTCAAGTTGCGGAGTTTTCCTTGCGAGAACTCAATCGTAACATCGAGCAGATGCGAAAGCAGGCAAAGGAAATGGAAGCCAATGCTCGACTGCAAGAAAGTCTTGCTGAGAATATTCGCCGATCTAACCCTGATCTCGTGGCTTATATGAGAAAGTTGTCGCCCAAAAAGCGTCATGCTCTCACAATGCTTGCTATTCAAGAGAATAGAGCAAAGCAGTTCAAGGATCAGGAAAAAGAATCTAAGAAAATTCTCAAAACCATTATTAGCGAGGACCGAGAAGTCCGTAACCAACTAAAGCTATGAACGAAAACGAACAAGAACAGCCACAGCAGGAAGCGGAACCAGTACTTACCGGTCCGCATAACGCCGAACAAGAGGCTAATCAAGAAAAAGAAGAAGCCGATGCTGCCGAAGTCGAGGAGATAAATCATGCTATTGATGTAGCTAATGATCTTGTGTCTTGGTCAAAAACTCCTGCCGGTAAAGACACGATTGATCGTCTTCAAAACGAATCTCGAAAAGCGATGAATGAATTGTTTGCTGTGCTTCATGAAAATCCTGAGCTTGGCAAACTCATATCCGTAGTCGCTCGATTTGAGGCATCCGTACAAATGCTTAGGCGTTTTATCGGTGCTGATGAAGATCTCGATGTTTTGCTCAATGAATTGGCTCGGAAAAGGCCAAGTGCATCTGCTGAAGCATCAAAGTAAAGAAATTGTAAAGAAAAATCACCGAGAAATCGGTGGTTTTTCTTTTGGTAAGTAATGCAACATCTTGGATCAAAAAATGACCGTATCATTATAGTACCACAAATATGGACAAAGAGGAAGGGAAGGTCAGAAGAATATTGTTTAACGAGGGGGCATTGATAGCCGGTATCGTCGGGGTGGCTTTTGGGATCTTCAATATGATCCAAGCTCCCAAAGAGGATATCAGGGTCATGGAAGCTTTAAATAACATTCGGGACAACCATATCCATACTTTGCAAGAAAGTACTAAGAGAATCGATGATACGACCCAGCAACAGTACCAGCTTACGAGCGAGAGACT
>CAYOFR010000031.1:0-10771 GCA_964403475.1 uncultured Candidatus Saccharibacteria bacterium
CTGGAAAATCTACTTTTATGTATGAAATAATACATAAAAACCTGCAGGCTCGTTTTGATAGAAGATACAGAAGTGCTGAAACATACAACTGCGGATCATTTGCGGGTACAGAATATTTGGGTAGATCTATACTTATAGATCAAAGTCCTATAGGACGTACTCCTAGATCAAATCCAGCAACTTATACAGGTGCCTTCACTTTTATACGTGATCTTTTTGCTGAGACTTCAGAGGCGCGTGTGCGCGGATGGAAATCAAACAGATTTTCTTTCAACGTAAAAGGCGGTAGATGTGAGACATGTCAGGGAAATGGAATGATAGAAGTGGAAATGCATTTCTTGCCGACAGTTTACGTGCCTTGTGATGTGTGTAGTGGAAAACGTTTTACAAAAGAAACTCTGGAAGTGAAATACAAAAAGAAGAGTATATATGATGTTTTAAAAATGACAGTAGAAGAGGCATTGGATTTTTTCCATGATATACCAGCTATTTATGATCGCCTAAAAACTATGTCTGATGTGGGTCTTGGATATTTGGAATTAGGCCAATCAGCTACTACTTTATCTGGTGGTGAAGCTCAACGTGTAAAAATATCTTCTGAGCTTTATCGTCCACATGTCCAAAAAACCATTTATTTACTCGATGAGCCTACCATCGGTTTGCATTATGAAGATGTGAAAAAACTCATAGAGATTTTGCAAAAACTTGTAGATAAAGGAAATACTGTAATGGTGATTGAGCACAACATAGATCTCATAAAGAGTGCTGATTTTATTGTCGACATTGGTCCTGAGGGCGGTCAGGGTGGTGGTCAAATAGTTGCAAAAGGTACTCCAGAAGAAGTTGCTAATAATCCTAAATCTCACACAGGTATTTATCTAAAGAAAGCTATAAAGAAAAATACTGGTAAATAAAATATGAAAGATTTATCAAAAATTTTATCAAAGCTCCCAGATGGTCCAGGAGTATACTTTTTTAAAGATGCTCGTGGGAGTATTTTGTATGTGGGAAAAGCTACTTCTTTACGCGATAGAGTTAGAAGTTATTTTTCTTCCGATATATCAGAAACTCGTAGCCCTCTTATTTCCAAAATGCTCCTTGATTTCAAGTCTGTTGATTTTACGCAGACTGATTCTGTGCTGGAAGCTCTCATTTTAGAAGCGAGTCTGATAAAAAAATATCAACCACCATACAATACAAAAGAAAAAGATAATAAAAGTTTTAATTATGTCGTGTTTACAAAAGAAGATTATCCCAAGCTAATAGTCGTGCGTGGGCGTAATTTGTCCTCAATATTTCCTAAAGAAAAAATAAAATATATTTTCGGTCCATTTCCACATGGCACACAGCTAAAAGAAGCGATGAAAATTATTCGCAGAATTTTCCCTTTCAGTGATCAAAAGTGTATTAGTAAAGAAGAACAAATAAAAAAAGGTAAAACACCAAAACCTTGTTTTAATAGACAAATAGGTTTGTGTCCTGGTGTTTGTACTGGAGAAATAACAAAAAGAGAATATTCTGAAATAATAAAAAATCTTAAGTTGTTTTTTGAGGCGAAAAAGAAAAAAATAGCTTCAAATTTAAAGAAACAAATGCTTCAATATGCAAATTTACGTCAATTTGAAAAAGCCAGTCAAGTTAAAAAGACGATCTTTGCGCTGGATCATATTCAAGATATTGCAATTTTAAAAAATGTCTTGCCGGAATATAAAAATAATTTTCGCATCGAAGCTTATGATGTTGCACACTTGCAGGGTACAGATGTTGTCGGCGTGATGATCGTCGTGGAAAACGGTGAAATAGCACAATCAGAATATAGAAAATTTAAAATAAAAATAAACCCTGGAATAGACGACGCCGGTGCGTTGCGAGAGATTCTTACCCGCCGACTCAATCATCCAGAATGGCCAATGCCAAATCTTATCGTGGTAGACGGAGCGCAGGCGCAAATAAATGTTGCAGAAGAAGTTTTAAAGGAGAAGGGATTAAATATAGATATTGTCTCGGTTGTAAAAGACGAGTATCACAAAGCCCGCGAAATCATGGGAGAAAAAGAAATTATTGAGAATCACAGCAAATCTATTTTGCTGGCAAATAGCGAAGCGCATCGTTTTGCTCTCGCTTTTCATCGAAAAATTAGGAGAAAAATCTTGTGATATAATATTTTCATGTCAGATTCTAAATCAAAAATTCGTGTCGGAGTATTGCGTGGCGGACCATCTGGTGAGTACGAAGTTTCTCTACAAACAGGAAGCAATGTATTAAAACATATGCCAGAAAAATATCATGCTAAAGATATTTTTATAGATAAAAATGGTGTGTGGCATTTAGATGGTATAGCAAAGCCTGCGGATAAAATCATTAGAAACTTTGATGTTATTTTTAATGCCCTCCATGGTGACTTTGGTGAAGATGGAAAAGTTCAGCAAATTTTAGATAGTTTTTCTGTGCCATATACTGGTTCTGGCGCCCTTGCTTCTGCTTTGGGGATGAACAAGTATCTCTCAAAAAAAGTTTTTAAAAGTCGTGGCCTAAAAACTCCACATTACGAAATGATTCGCAAAGAAGAAGCGTCTTCTTCTCGTCTTTTTGGTGTGTATGCAAATTTACAAAAACCACTTGTTGTAAAGCCAAACTCTTCTGGTTCATCTTTAGGCGTTTCTATTATAAAAGAATGGGAAGATTTTGTTGTTGCTGTGGAAAAAGCTTTCAAATTTTCTGATTCTGTATTGGTTGAAGAATTTATAGAAGGTAGGGAAGCCACTTGTGGTGTGCTCGATAGTGCAAAAACTCGGGGTGAAGTATATGCTTTGGCTCCTATAGAAATATTAAAGCCTCAAGAAAATGAATTTTTTGACTATGATGCAAAATACAGTGGTAAATCACAAGAGGTATGTCCGGGCGATTTTGCTCCTGAGCAGACCAAGAAAATCCAAGACTTGGCTGTTGAGGCACACAAAGCTTTGGGCTTGAAACACTATTCAAGGTCAGATTTTATAGTGACACCAGATGAGGTTTATATTTTGGAAACTAATACTTTGCCCGGCCTCACCTCTGAATCACTTTTACCAAAAGCATTAAAGCACGGTGGTTGCGAATTTCACGAATTTTTAGATCATGTACTGACCCTCGCTTTGAGAAAATAATGGTGGTGTTTGTTTGAAAAAGTCAGAACCCATTTTGCGGAGAACCACCAATGACCGCCTCCGCTTCGCTCCGGTAGGGGTTATTTGCCGACTGTTGACTTTTATTGCATAATATTCTAAGCTATACTGAAATAAGCTAAATCGGCTTATTTCGTACACCTCAACCGAAAGGAACGTAGCAGAATGAGCACACAGACAGCACTCAGTGCGGGACACGTCAACACGGTCTTCATGGATTGTCTGTTCCGGGATGGCGAGGACACCAGCCAGCACGTCAAGGCTGAAGGCATCGTCAGGAACGTCGGGTTTCATCCCGAGCGTCTGGAGAGCCACAGGGCGGAGATCGTGGCAATGCTGGACGAGCTGCCGGAGCAGTTCCACGAGAAGAGTGGCGGTGGCTGGTCGTTCCTCAATGCTTGCAACGACAAGCATGGCAACCAGTGGACCAGCCTGCATCAGACGATGGAGCAGCTCTTCCAGCTCGGCATCGGCATCGGCAAGGTCAAGAGTCTCATGCCGCGCGAGATGTGGGGCGGACTGCCTGGTGGGATGCCGTACTACGTTGTCACGGGCTGACGCTCAACAAGAGCGAAGGTGATTTTCAAGCATCACGGGCGCACGACCTTCTGGTACGGCGCTCTTTTTTTGTTTGAAAAATTTCTATACTGAATTAAACAAGTCGTTGCCAAAAAATTTGAAAGCTCAAGCGGGGACACAGCGGAAGGAAGGGATGTGGGGAGGTCCGCCACACTCGAGTGTTCTGTAGGCCTATTTTTATATCCTTGATTTTATAACATTTCTTAACTATAATGAAAAACGCGTAAAAGTTTACGCTTTTATTTTTAAAGGGCCCTTAGCTTAGTTGGTAGAGCGCCTCATTTGCAATGAGGAGGTCATCGGTTCGAATCCGATAGGGTCCACCAAAAACGAAAACCTCGCAACTAGTGCGAGGTTTTGTTTTGGGCGACGTGCGGATGATTCTGTGGCGTATTGATGATGCCACAGATGATGCAAGATGCAATCACCGCCAAGTACAGGATCAAAAACCAGACGCTGGCTTTCTCCCGCTTGTGCCCACTGCAACCATGTTTGTTGCGCATAAGGACTCCTTTCTTTGAAAATATTAAAATAAATTTAAAGTTTGGTCAAATAAAAAATTATTGCTATAGTTTATCAAATGAATAGTTTAGAAAAAGCCAAAATAGAAGTAGCAAAAGAAAATCCAAACCTTCCTATGCAATTGAAGTTTGAGGTTTCTGCGCCTGAGACAATATCAAAATTGTTGTCTGTAAAAGATCTCACTTTACCTACACCAGAGGGTGAAGAAAGAAATATTATAGGAAAAGTACATGATCAGGTTGTAAAAAAACTCGAAGAAAATAATTTTCCTAAAATAAATATAGTCAGAGGTGATGCAAACGTAGAAGCAAAAGACAATTTCGACAGTCTTCTTTTTACACCAGGCAATCCAGGTCGTTCTTCTACTTATACTAGATATACAGACGGTGACCACGTACTGCGCACACACACCTCTGCTCTCATTCCATCGACTTTTAAAAAAGTTGCTCAGTCTGGAGAAATAGATCGTCAGACATTTGTCTTACCTGGTTTGGTCTACAGAAGAGATGTTATCGATCCTCGTCACTTGGATGTTTTTCATCAAATAGATGTTTGGACTCTTCAGGAAAATAAAAAATATGGAAAAGTAAACAGAGAAGATTTACTAAAACTGGCAAAGACTGTATTTGAAGCGGCTTGTCCTGATGCAAAAATGATTGTTTATGAAGCAAAGCATCCTTACACACTTGATGGTATAGAGGTTTATGCTGGTGTTGATGACAAGGAAATAGAAGTGCTTGAAGCCGGCTTGGCACATCCAGAGGTTTTGAGATCGGCGGGACTTGATCCAGAAGAATATTCTGGCTTGGCTTTGGGTATGGGTTTGGAAAGACTAATAATGGCTAGAAAAAGTTTGCCAGACATTCGTTTGATACGTTCTACAGATCCAAGAATCGTCAAACAGATGACAAATATGGAGAAATTTAAAAGCGTGTCAGATCAGCCAGCTATTTCTCGAGACATGTCATACTGTGTAGATAAAAATGATACCGAAGAAGATATCTGCGAAGACATTAGAGATGTTTTTGGAGATAAGAGTGATTTGCTTGAAGAGGTAAAAATTTTGGAAAGAACTCCTTTTGAAAAATTGCATCCAGTTGCAAGAGAAAAACTTGGCGCAAATGAAAATCAGGACAATGTTTTGGTTAGAATTATCTTGAGACACCCAGACAAGACCCTGACAAAACAAGAGGCTGTCGCTCTTTATGAAATGGCTTATCCAAAACTCCACAAGGGTAGTACTGGTGGATACAAAGCCTAGATAGACTTTGTATTTCGTGGTATTATTTTTTAAAGGTAACAAATAAAAATATGAACTACGAAGACTACGATGTATCAAGTTATAAACCAGAAGCACCTACAGGCTTTAAAAAGATTGTAAGATATTTTGGCAATCAAGTGAGCAGACTTTTGCTTGTGGCAAGTCTACTTATTATAGTGACACATCCGTTTTTTAAGAGCTCTCTTTCTTCGACATTTTTACCTATTACACTTTTGTCTGTAGTCATCCTGGTCTTTTTAGCTGGATTTACTAGTTCTAAGTATAAGTGGGTAATGTTTGTCGATGCCGGAGCTTCCGCTGTGGGTTTTGTAGTTTTCAGTTATCAAGCGATTTTGGCCTACAATGATGGATCTACCAACTACGCTTTCTTTTTGATAAATCTAGTTATATCTATATTATTCCTATTTGCCTTTTATTTTGGAGTCAAAACCATAAAGGGCTGGATGGTAAACGATTTTAAAAACGACGAAAAATAGCCATTTTAGTGTTTATAGGGTTTCATTAAAATGTTTAAAATGGTGTATTATTATCTGTAATGGGCGTGGGTTTTTTGCGTCATATATATGGATTCACAAAAAGAAGCACAATTTTTAGACTCTTATAAGGAGCATACAGACGCCCTCTTTAGGTACTGTTATTTCAAGACCCTAAACCAAGACGAAGCAAAAGACATGCTTCAGGAGACCTTAATAAGGACATGGGATTACCTCAGAAACGGTGGAGAAATAGTAAATATGAAGGCATTTTTGTTTAGAACTGCTCACAATATCGTCATTGATCATTACAGAAAAAAGAAATCAGTATCTTTAGACGATTTGTTTGAAGATGGATTTGATGCTAGTAACGAAAACGATACTGTGCAAGATTTAGAAAACAAGATAGATGGTGCTCAAGCTATAAAGTTACTTGAAAGGATCCCTGAGACATACAGAGAAGTTATATATATGCAGTATGTTGATGGTCTTGGAGTAAAAGAAATAGCAGAGATTTTGGGTGAATCTCCAAACAATATTTCGGTAAAAATTCACCGTGGTTTGGAAAAGATAAAAAAGATATATCATAAAAATGAGTGAAAAATTTAACAAAATAATAGATGGCATAAAGTCTATAAGTCTTTCTACAGAAGAAAAGAAAAGACTTTGGCACAACGTAGATGCTTATGTTTTAAACAATCCGGTGGTGGAAGCTCCGGTTATTCGCCGTGTAAATCATGGCAAATTGTCTCCTTTCTTTTTTCATACACAGCGCATAGCCGTATTTTCTCTGGTTGCCGTCATGGTCCTTGGAGGAAGTACCTCTATCGCTGCCCAAACTGCTTTACCAAACGATGCTTTGTATAGCATAAAAGTAAACGTAAATGAGGAGGTGAGATCCTGGTTTTCTTTTGGCGCAGAATCTAAAGCTTATTACGAAACAAAACGTGCTGGAGAAAGATTAGACGAAGCTCAAAAGCTTGCTGTAATGGGGAAGCTGGATACTCAAGCAAAAGAAAAGATACAGACAAACCTTAAAAAACACGTAGAGAATGTTCAAAAACAAATAGCTACTATTGAAGCAAATAACGATCTAAAGGTTGCCATTGATGTAAGTGAAAACTTTGAAAACTCACTAAAAGAGCACACAAAATCTCTTACAAAAATTGAACAAGAACAAAAAACAGAAAATAAAGTCGCGGTAGCTCAGACTAAAGAAAAAGTAGAACCAGCGACAGAAGAGACTCCAGTTACTCCTTCTACGGAGACATCTGTAATGTCTGTCGAGGTTGCTCCTACGGATTCTGTTGTAGAAGATGTGGAATTAGCAAAAACTGAAGCAGTAGATACGGCTAGTGTTGAACCTGTTGAAATTGCTGACCCCGTTGAACCTGTTGAACAAAGCGAAATAAGCCAGATCGTAAATACTGTACAAGAGAACATAAATGTTTCTGCTCAGATAAGACAAGAAGTAGAATCAAAAATACCCCTACTTGCTGATGATGAGACAAAGAAGGTTGTTGCAGAAGACAAAAGACAAGATGCAGTAAATCAAATAGAAAAAGTTAAAACGGTTTTGGATCAGAATAGAAATGTTTCTGCTAGAAATCTTGTAAAAGTATCTGCTACCTCTGCCACACTTGCTTCTACTACTTTGGATAAGGCTATTGGTTTTGTAGCTGAAGGGGATAAGACATTTGCAGTCCAAGAATATGGAAGCGCTTTCACTTTGTTTAAAAACGGATTTGATACTGCGGTAACTGCAGAGGATATCCTTTCTACTACTACCAAGCAAATTAGAACAGTAACTTCGCCAATTAAGGCAATTTCCAACTAATCCACAACCAATTTAAAATTGGCTTGAACTTTTTTGATAAAGGAGTATATTCATACATTGGAACTGTGTTTGATCGGAACGTTTCCGCATCTGTCGTTCTATTTTCTGACCTCCATTTCAGGAGCGAAAGAATGAGTCGCACGACCAAGGGTCTTCGCCGTCCCCCTCGCGCCCGTACCACGCTGAAGCCGAATCACTACAAGCCTGAGCGTCGCGAGACGCAAGAGACGGTCACGTCTGGTGCCGATCGGCCCCGCAAGACGGGCTGATGAAGACAACTAGTCGTGGGGAACGACTAGTCAAAACTACAACACCAAGGCCAACCGCCTTGGTGTTTCTTTTTGTATTTAACCTACGATATAATTGCTTGATGGATAAAAAAATAAACCCGTTTGAAAACGCTATCGCACAGTTGGAAAAAGCTCAAAAAATTGCAGGATTATCTACAGATTTTGTTGAGCAAATGAAAAATCCAGATAGATATATAGAAGTGAATATTCCTGTAAAGATGGATAATGGAGAGATTAGGTTCTTTCAGGGCTTTCGTAGTCAGCACAATAATGCTCGCGGACCATACAAAGGTGGAATACGTTTTCATCCGATGGTTGATTTAAATGAAGTCAAAGCTCTGAGTTTTTGGATGACTTTTAAGACAGCCGTAGTAAATGTGCCTTTTGGTGGCGGAAAGGGTGGAATAATAATTGACCCAAAAAATTTTAGTGAAAATGAAATAGAAAAAATATCACGTGGGTATATTAAAAAAATGTACCCGATCTTTGGTCCAGAAATGGATGTGCCAGCTCCAGATGTAAATACTGGTGAAAAAATAATGGGTTACATGCTTGATGAATATGAAAAAAAAGTTGGCAAAAAAGCCCCCGCTACTTTTACAGGAAAATCTTTGCAAAATGGTGGTAGCGAAGGTCGTACAGAAGCTACAGGTTTTGGTGGGGGTGCTGTATTGCGTGAGATATTAAAAAATAAAGTTGTAGATATTGTAAATAAAACAGTTGCGATACAGGGTTTTGGAAATGTCGCAACTCATTTTGCTGAAAGCGCAGTAAATCAGGGTTTAAAAGTAGTAGCTCTTTCGGATAGTCGCGGAGGCATTTTCAATAAAGAAGGAATTGATTTGAAAAAAGCTCATGAACACAAGAAAAATACCGGAGCTTTGATGGGGCTAGAGGGGGCTGAGAATATTTCAAACGAAGAGTTGCTTGAGCTCGATGTAGATATACTTGTGCCTTCTGCTCTGGAAAATGTTTTGACTTTAGAAAACGCAGAAAAAATAAAAGCGAAAATAATAATAGAAATGGCTAATGGCCCGACAACGCCAGAGGCTGATGAGGTTTTTGAAAAAAGGGGAGTATTGGTGGTCCCAGATATTTTGGCAAATAGTGGAGGGGTGGCGACTAGTTATTTTGAATGGTATCAAAATATGCACGGTGAAAAGTGGTCAAAAGAAGAGGTTTTAACAAAGCTAGACTCATTGATGGTCTCCGCTCTAAATGATGTATTTGAGACAAAAAAAAGATACAACACATCTCTTAGAAATTCAGCTTATATACTTGCGTCAGAGAGAATACAGAAGGCGATAAAAGAATAAAGTTAATGTATAATAATCAATATGGAAGAAGCTATAAAAAATTTCGCAACACAATTTAATTTTGATCCAGAAATACAAAATTTAGAAAATCTAAAGCAAACACAAAGTTTTGTACTTGCTGGTATGGGCGGTTCTCATCTATCCGCTGGTCTTTTAAAGATGGCAAACCCAGATTTTGATTTGTATATACATCGTGACTATGGTCTACCACCGCTATCTCATAAAAAGTTTGCAGGCAGTCTTTTTATAGCGAGCTCTTATTCTGGAAACACAGAGGAAGTACTGGATTTTGCTCAGAAAGCACATGATCAAAATTATTCTGTCGCTGTAATAGCGCTTGGTGGGTCTCTTATAGATTTTGCAAAGAAAAATAACTTGCCATATATTCAGCTACCTGAAGTCGGTATTCAGCCGAGAAGCGCTTTGGGTTTTTCTTTGGTTGCATTAGCAAAAATTACAAATAATCCAAAATTACTTTCTGATTTAAAAGCACTTAGTTTTCATATTAATCCTTTAAAGACAGAAGAAGGTGGTAGAGAGTTGGCAGAAAAACTAGTCGGAAAGACACCTGTGATTTATTCTTCACGTGCAAATGTGTCTTTGGCTTATAATTGGAAAATAAAACTAAACGAGACTGGCAAGATTCCAGCTTTCTACAATATTTTCCCAGAACTAAACCACAACGAAATGACTGGCTTTGATGTTATAGATTCTACAAAAGATCTAAACAAAAATTTCTATTTTATTTTTTTGAAAGATAGTCATGATCATCCAAAGATCTCTAAAAGAATGGAAATAACTAAAAAACTTTTAGAACAAAGAGGTTTTCCTGTTTCTGTAATAGATATTCAAACTAAAGAATCTTTTTGGGAGAATGTTTTCAATTTGCTATTATTGGCAGATTGGACGGCTTTATATGTTTCTAAAAATTACGGCACAGAGGCAGAAGAAGTGCCTATGATAGAAGAGTTTAAGAAACTTATTTCTTAATAAATAAAAAGATGTATCTATTGTTTGATATTGGTGGGACCAAAACAAGAATTGCTTTTTCGAAAGACGGAAAAGAGATCGGGGAGCCAATAGTTTTTTCGACCCAACAGGATTTTGAAGAGGCTATGATTTCCATAGCAAATTCTGCTAAGAAGTTGAATATAAATGATGAACTAAAATCTGTGTGCGGTGGTGTCCCAGGTGTCTTTGATAAAAACACAGGCTCACTTTTGTCTGCCCCCAATCTTCCAAACTGGGTAGATAAGCCAATCAAATCAAGGTTGGAAGAAATTTTTGGTGCCCCAGTTTTTATTGAAA
>CAYOFR010000032.1:0-4125 GCA_964403475.1 uncultured Candidatus Saccharibacteria bacterium
CAACAATCCGTCTCGTTGGAACCGCCCGCTCTGGGGCGATCGAGATCGTTGTCGCTCCAAGCGACACTAGACAGGGAGGAAAGACTCTCGTGAGGGCGCTGAACCGAAAGGTTTCAGCGCCCTTTTTAATTTAATTTTTAAAAGAATTTTTATGATAGTATGGTCGTATGATTATCACGAAAAACCTTTCGGACACGCACTCTCTGGCCTCTGATTTTTTGAATAATTTATTAAAGAAATACAAAGATAAAAAGAATGGGGCGGTGGTGGTGGGTATGTATGGAGATCTTGGCTCGGGAAAAACCTCTTTTGTACAAGGTGTGGCAAAATTTCTTGGCGTGAAAGATCAGATAATAAGTCCAACTTTTATTTTGCAAAAAAGATACGAACTTGATTCATCAGCCCAAAATATTTTTTCAAATCTAATTCACATTGATGCCTACAGAATGGAATCTTCCCAAGAGTTGGAGCATATAAAATGGGATGATTTGTTGAAAGATGAAAATAATTTAATTTTCATAGAATGGCCAGAAAGAGTTTATCAAAAAATGCCAGAGGATCACATAAGGGTGGTCTGCGCTTTTATAGACAAAGAAACTCGCGGTTTTGATATTCAGATGTAGTAAATTTCAATATGTCAGAAAGAAAACAGAATAAAAAAATAGTTTTACTTGATGTTCATGCGATTATTCATCGGGCGTATCATGCTTTGCCGGATTTTGCTTCTAAAAAAGGTGAGCCAACCGGCGCTATATATGGTTTGTGCACAATGATTTTGAAAATCGTAGCTGACCTTTCTCCAGATTTTATCGTTGCTTGTTACGATCTACCAGAAAAAACACACAGACACGAAGCTTATGAAGCATACAAAGCTACTCGCAAAAAAATAGATGACGCACTCGTGGCACAGATTATTCGCTCAAATGATGTTTTCAAAGCTTTCAATATACCAGCGTATTCTTTTGCTGGATTTGAAGCTGATGATGTCCTTGGAACGATAGTTGAAAAATTAAAGCATGATAAAAACATAGACGTCGTTATCGCTTCTGGCGACATGGACACAATGCAACTCGTAGATGGCGAAAAAGTAAGAATATATACTTTGCGAAAGGGAATAAAAGATACTGTTGTTTATGATGAAAAAGCTGTAGTAGAAAGATTTGGATTTGCTCCGTCGCTTTTGCCTGATTACAAGGGTTTGCGCGGGGACCCCTCTGACAACATTATTGGTATATCTGGAATAGGAGAAAAAACAGCGACAACTTTAATACAAAAATTTGGCACTTTGGAAGAAATGTTTGTTGCTTTGAAAAAAGATCAAAGTGCATTTAAAGAGGCCGGTATTACACCAAGAATCATAGATCTACTTTTAAAGGGCGAAGAAGAAGCTATTTTTTCAAAAACACTAGCGACCATTCGTAGAGACGCGCCAATTGATTTCAAGATTCCTGAGAAAACATGGAAAGAGTCTGTAGATATAAAAGAAGTCGAAAACCTTTTTTCAGAGTTAGAGTTTAAAGCTCTTTTGTCTAGAGTGGAATCTGTGCTTGGTATAAAAAAGGTTCCGCTACAGGGGAGTTTGCTTGGATCGTCAGAAGCTCAGACAGAAAAACTCAACGACGAAGAAATCAAAAAACTTTCTTTAGCTCTCTGGATTATTGATTCAAACATTACAAACCCAGCAATCGAAGATATTTTGAGATTTGCTCATACCGAATCTATTTTGCGAGCAAAAGAGATGATTTATTCTGAGCTTGAAAAAAGAAATCTGACGAAGGTCTTTGGGGAAATAGAGGAGCCTTTGATGGAGGTCATAGAAGCGATGCAAGATCGCGGTATAAAGATAGACGCTAAATATCTGCAAGAACTTTCAAAACAATATCATGCCGAGCTTACAGAGCTCGAAAAAAATATTTGGAAAGAGGCCGGAGAAGAATTCAATATAAATTCGCCAAAGCAACTCGGTGTAATTTTGTTTGATAAGCTTGGTCTCTCCATGAGGGGTCTAAAGAAAACAGCTGGAGGCGAGCGATCTACTAGAGAAAGCGAGCTTGAAAAAATGTCCGGTCTTCATCCAATAATCGATTACATTTTAAAGTATCGTGTCTTACAAAAACTTCTTTCTACATACATAGATCCTTTGCCAACACTTTTAGCAGAAGACGGTAGACTGCACACTACATTTTTACAGACAGGAACGACTACAGGAAGAATGTCTTCTAGTAATCCAAATATTCAAAATATCCCTATCAAAACAGAAGCTGGTAAAAAAATCCGTGATGCTTTCGTGGCGGAAAAGGGATTTAAATTGGTGAAGTTTGATTATTCTCAGATCGAGCTACGCATAGCAGCTCTTTTGTCTGGCGATGAAAAGTTGATTGAGATTTTTAAGTCAGGAGGGGATATACACCAAGCTGTAGCCTCAGAGGTTTTTAGAGTACCGCGTGAAAAAGTCGACAAAGAGATGCGCAGGAAAGCTAAGGTCATAAACTTCGGCATCCTTTATGGTATGGGCGTAAGTGCTTTGAAAAAAAATCTAGATAGCACGAGGGAAGAGGCGCAATTCTTTTATGATGAATATTTTAAAAATTTTAGTGGCCTCGCTAATTATTTAGAGTCGGTAAAAGCTAGTGCAAAAAAACTAGGCTATACAGAAACATTTTTTGGTCGTCGTCGATATTTTCCAAATATAAAATCAAAGCTTCCTTTCATCCAGGCATCAAATGAGAGGATGGCAATAAATGCTCCGATACAAGGCACCTCTGCTGATATCATAAAAATAGCTATGGTTAGGATTTTTGATTATATAAAAAAAGGAGGTCTTTCCTCTGATGTTTTTTTACTTTTGCAGGTTCACGATGAATTGGTTTTTGAGATAAAGGAGGGTGTATTAAAAGATGTTGTTCCCAAACTTGAGCATATAATGCAAAATGTTATTTCCTTGGAGGAGATGAAGGGAATACCCCTTGTTGTAAATGGTGAGGTTGGTGACAATTGGGGTCAGACAGAATCATTGTAAAAAACTCAAAAGAAATGCTTTATTTTCTCTACGGTACAGATTCAAAAAGATCACGCGAAAAGCTTCATGAGCTTACTGATACTTTGCACAAAAAAAAGCCGGACGCTGAAATTTTTAAAATAGAAAGCGAGCAATGGGACGAGGCGAGGTTTGATGAGCTTTTGCATGCTCAGGGATTATTTGAAAATAAATATATTGTTTTACTTGATAAGATTTTTGAAAATATAGAGGCTAAAAACTTTGTAGTAGATTCTCTAAAAGAGATATCTGAATCAGACAACGTGTTTATTTTTCTAGAGGGCGGTGTTGATGCAAGTACAATAAAAAAAATAGAAAAATACGCACAAAAGACGCAGGAATTTGAAGAAAAAGAAAAAAACGCGCCAAAGACTTTCAATATATTTTCTCTCACAGACGCACTCGGTAAAAGAGACAAAAAGCAATTGTGGGTACTCTATAGGCAGGCTCTGGCTGGAGGGACTGAACCAGAAGAAATTCACGGAATCCTTTTTTGGCAAATCAAAAGTATGCTTTTGGCTGTGACATCAAAAAGCGCATCTGAGTCTGGTTTGAAACCGTTTGTATTTCAAAAAGCTAGTGGCTTTGCGCGCAACTATTCCAGTGAAGAATTAAAAAAAATGTCTGCTTTGTTTGTGCAGATATATCATGATGCGAGAAGGGGAATTTTAGAGATGGGTGTTGCACTAGAGAAATTTATTTTGGGGATGTAGGGTGTGTCATCTTTGACAAATATTATATTTACAATATAATCTTGAACGGCAATTACGCCAACACAAAAGGAGATTCTCTATGTGGGAATTAATTTCTGACAATATCAACAGGGGTTCTTGGCTGAACGTGGAAAGCTCGAGAATGAAGGTGCCTGGAGGTTGGATTGTTCGCACAGTTGCGTTGACGGGCAGCTCCCAGGGCGGTACCGCATGTTCGCAAACGTTCGTTGCTGATCCAGAACACAATTGGGAGCTCGGGCAACAGCCATTGTCCCAGTCCTAGCAAGGACGTCTGAGCAAGAATTGAGCCACCTCTGTTATGGGGTGGTTTTTCATGTATCATTCTTTCTGGTCCGCCCACCAGGACTCGAACCT
>CAYOFR010000033.1:0-2064 GCA_964403475.1 uncultured Candidatus Saccharibacteria bacterium
AACAAAATATTTTATTTCCCTACACCACTTCCCTTCTCATGTTGTCTAAAAAACAACACAGTCTTTATATGAAGCAGAAGTGGTGTGTGATAAGTAAAATACCACACTATGGATATTCGTTTCTTGTACAAAAAGAATAGAGCCTTCCAAAAAATAAACTCCCTTTATAAGACAATGTCTCCGGAGAAAGTGCTTACACTTTGGGTGCTTTGTTTCTTTGCGTGTATCTCTTTTTTTACATCTTTGGCTATTATTAACGATCGTTTTCTAGTTACTGTACCTGTGTATGGAGGATCGATTAAAGAAGGACTCGTAGGAACCCCTCGTTTCATCAACCCAGTTCTAGCGCTTACAGATCAAGATAAAGATTTGGTTGCGGTTATATTTGCTGGCCTTACTAAAAAAACAGTAGGCGGTGAGGTTGTTCTTGATCTTGCTGATTCAATTCAAGAAAGCGAAGACGGTCTAAGATACGTTGTAAAGATCAAAGATGACGCTCGGTTCCATGATGGAAAACCTGTCACTTCAGAAGATATTGCTTTTACTGTAGACAAAGTACAGAACCCGATTATTAAAAGTCCTCATAAAGTTGAGTGGGAAGGTGTAGATGTTGAAATAACCGGCACAAAAGAACTTACTTTTGTTCTCAAAAAACCATTTCCTCTATTTATGGAAACATTATCTCTTGGTATTATTCCAAAACATATTTGGAAAAATCTTAATGAAGACCAGTTTAGTTTAAGTGACCTCAATGTGAGAGCCATAGGAGCAGGGCCTTACATGCTACAAAAAGTTGTCACAGAGTCTGGCATCCCTACAGAACTTCAACTTGAGGCTTTCAAGCATTACACCCTAGGTAGACCTTACTTACAAACAATCACAATCTCTACCTATCAGAACGAGAAGTACTTACTTAAAGCCTTCACCGACGGAGATATCCAAAGAGTTCACGGCATAAGCCCAGAAAAAATCACCACCCTTTCCGTTGCAACTTCATCAATAAAAACATCTCTTCTTCCAAGAACCTTTGCAGTCTTTTTCAATCCAAATAAAGCAACACCGCTTGCTGATAAAAACGTACGTCTCGCATTACAGATGGCAATAGACAAAGAAAGAATTGTACGTGAAGTATTTTATGGTTATGGGAAAACATTAAATGGTCCATACCCTTTCGACGCAAACCAAGGAACGTCTGAGTATAACCCAGAAAAAGCTCGTGAACTACTCCTCACCAATAAAACCATAAAGAAAGCATCTTCTACTTTGGAGATATCTCTCACCACCGCCAATACCGATGAAATGAAAAAAGTTGCTGAACTGATTAAATCAGACTGGCAGAAAATTGGAGTTGATGCTTCTATTAAAATTTATGACGTCTCAGATCTCAACCAAAATATTATCAAGGACAGAGACTTTCAAGTACTCCTTTTTGGAGCTATCACACAAACACCTTCTGATCTTTATGCGTTTTGGCATTCAAGCCAAAGAACATATCCCGGTCTTAATATTTCTAACTACGTAAGCAAAACCCTTGACCAGAACTTAGAGATACTAAGAGAGTCTCGAGATGAGACCGAAAAATTGAGCGCCTACGATCAGGTGGTAAAAGAATTTAAAGAAGAAATCCCCGGTATATTTCTTTTCTCTCCTTCTTTAATCTATGTAACCAATGATAAAAATACTTCTATTATTCCAGAATACAGCTATGACGCATCTTCTAGATTTTCTTTTATTGAACAATGGTTTAGATATACAGACAAAGTGTGGCCAAAGACCTACAAAAAAGATGTAATTCAATTTATACAAAATATTATTCACTAACATTAATAATGATAACTATATGAAACCACACGATAGAAAATGGGCACAAAGAAAAAACGTCCAACCAAACAAAGATAGAGAGATTATTGAATACTCGACATTTCCCGATACCCAAAAACGCGAAACCGACCACATCCCTCCTCTTGCTTCTGGAGATATTCGTATCATCCACTTAGGAGGTGTAGAAGAGATCGGAAGAAACATGAGCATGATTGAATACAAAGATACTATTCTTGTAGTTGA
>CAYOFR010000034.1:0-6410 GCA_964403475.1 uncultured Candidatus Saccharibacteria bacterium
CAAGGGGTATTTTACTTGATAGACTATCCTATTTTACCTCTATGGACGTGACTTTGGGTCAAACCGTCCTCGTACCACTACGTAAAAAAATGATCCATGCCATAGTGGTCGGTAAAGAAGATGTCAGTGATGTAAAATCAGAACTCAAATCTTCTTCTTTTGCTCTACGAAAAATGGAAAACGTAGAGGTTCATCAATTTTTAAGCCAAGAATTTATACAAAGCGCAGAAGCTACCGCAGAATACTTTGCTTCTTCTACCGGAAGCGTACTAGACACGCTCATTCCAAAGGTTCTTCTCGACAATTTAAATAACGTCGATTTTGAAAATATTCCACAAAAAATAATTCAACAAAAAAATAATTCCGAACAACTAGTCTTACAAGCTGACGACGAAGAACGTTTTGTAAATTATAAAAGTCTCATACGCGAAGAATTTGCAAGAAATCTTTCTGTCTTTATGTGTGTTCCGACATTAGAAGATATAAAAAAAGCAGAGGGAGCTCTAGAAAAAGGAATCGAACAATATACATACGTATTTCACAGTGGTATAAAGAAAAAAGAGTTTTCTCTACTTTTTAACAAGCTTCTAAAAGAAACTCATCCTGTACTCATAATAGCTACGGGGCAATATTTATGTTTACCAAAAGAAAATATTGGAACCATCATAATAGAACGTGAGGGATCTCGTGCATACAAAGTACAGACACGACCCTTTATAGACGTGCGTACTTTTGCTCAGATTTACGCAAAAAAAATAAAAGCCAGACTACTACTTGGAGACACTCTTTTGAGGACAGAAACAATCTGGCAACTAAAAAACGATCGATATATAGAATTTTCTCCTCTAAAATTTAGATCTGTCACACAAGCTACCCAACTAATAGTCGACACTAGGAAAAATCCAGAAGAAAAAGAAGTTGCTTTTAGCACAATTTCAAAACAAGCTGAAAAGCTGATCGAATGGAACAGAGAGCGCAACGAAAACCTATTTATTTTCGGCGTTAGAAAAGGACTCGCCCCCCTTACGGTATGTGGAGATTGCGGTACTGTAGCCTCTTGTAGTGTTTGTAGCTCTGCTGTCGTCTTGCACTCTGGACCAGAAGAAAATTTCTTTCAATGTCATACATGCGGAAAAAAACGAGGAGCAAAAGAAAAATGTAAACATTGTGATAGCTGGAAACTCGTGACCCTAGGAGTTGGAATAGAGTTGATAGAAAAAGAAATAAAAGCAAAGTTTCCCGATGTAAAAACTTTTAGAATAGACGCGCAAAGTGTTACAACACACAAAAAAGCTCTAGAAATTGCAAACAAATTTTACAGCACGCCAGGAAGCGTACTTATAGGTACAGAAATGGCATTATTATATTTAAATAAAAAAATAGAAAATGCAGTTGTTGCTTCTATCGATCCTTTATTTTCTTTACCAGACTTTAGGGTTGGAGAAAAGGTTTTGTCTATTTTATTGAAAATCAGGACCATAGCTAAAGAAAATTTTGTCTTACAGACACGTGACCCAGAAAAAAAACTTTTTGATTATGCAATAAAAGGCAACCTTGCTGATTTCTACAGAGAAGAAGTAGAAGAAAGAGAAGCTTTCAAATATCCCCCATTTTCAGTTTTCATAAAAATTACATTGCAAGGTGAAGAAAAAGCAGTAGAAAGTGAAATGGCAAAATTGCCAGCACTTTTTGCACCATACGAAACAGATATTTTCCCCGCATTTACTAAAAAAGTACGAGGAAGGCACGTAATGCATGCACTTATAAAAATTCCAGAGAATAAATGGGTTGATAAAACTGTATTAAAAAACCTACGCTCCCTACCACCTCAATTCATGACAAAAGTCGATCCAGAGAGTATATTATAGATATATGACAAAAATATTACAGAGAGACGAGCCTTTACTGAGGGAAATATCCTCCGATGTGCCAGTAAAAGATATTACAAGCCCAAAAATAAAAAAGGTTATAGAAAACATGAAGAAAACCTTAGCCACACAAGATGACGGTGTGGCTATAGCTGCTCCACAAATTGGAGAGTCGCTAAGAATCTTTGTTGTATCTCACAAAGTGTTTGCCATGGAAAAAGATGATGATGATACATCAAAATACGAAGATATGGTTTTTATAAATCCAAAGATCACAAAGCTCTCAAAAGAATCAGCGCCGATGGAAGAAGGCTGTCTAAGTGTGAGATATCTCTATGGAAAAGTTAAAAGATCAAAAAAAGCTACGGTTGAAGCCTATGATGAAAATGGAAAGTTTTTTAAGAAAGGCGGATCAGGAATACTCGCTCAAATTTTCCAACACGAAACAGATCATTTGGACGGCATTCTTTTTATAGACAAGGCGACAGATTTAAAAGATCTTCCACCAGAAAATTAAAATGATTTCTTTCACCTTTTTTGGAACATCTGATTTTTCAGTTTACACACTAGACGCATTAAAAAATGCGGGTTTTTTACCTTCTCATATAGTGACCACACCTGACTCACCCCAAGGTCGCAAACTCATAATCACACCCACAAAAGTAAAAGTATGGGCAATAGAAAACAATATTCCTTTTACACAACCAGAAAGTCTAAAATCCGAAGAGACTCTAAACGAGCTAAAAAATTACCAGAGTGACGTTTTTGTTGTCGCCTCTTACGGAAAAATAATTCCTCAAAACATTTTAGATATTCCTAAACACAAGACATTAAATATACATCCGTCACTTTTACCAAAGTTGCGTGGAGCTTCGCCTATACAGACAGCGATTTTACAAGAAGAAAAAACTGGCGTAACAATAATGCGATTAGACGACAAAATGGATCATGGACCAATAGTCGCTCAAAGAGAACTGGACTCTGAAAATTGGCTCACAGACTACGCAACACTTGAAAAAACTCTAGGACAAATGGGCGGTGAGCTTTTGGCTGAAATTTTACCAGATTGGATAAATGGAAAAATAGAAGAAAAAGAACAGGATCATGAAAAAGCAACTTATACAAAAAAGATAGAAAAATCTGACGGCCTGATATCACTAGACGATACAGCAGAAAAAAACCTAAGAAAAATACTAGCTTACAGTGTTTGGCCAGGATCATTCTTTTTTACAAAATCAAAAGGAAAAGACATCCGTGTAATAATCACAGAAGCAAAGATAGTAGATGGAAAGTTGGAAATAGTAAAAGTAATTCCAGAAAGTAAAAAAGAGATGTACTATCGAGATTTTCTAAAAGGATAAATTCCTTTTATCATATTTTTTATTTTAGCACCTCCCCTTCTTAAAAGAGTTTGTCTTCTAGATTTGTCTGACTTAATCTCTCTGATTATCTCATCTTTCATGAAATCAATAGCAGAATTTAGAGATTCTTTTTCTGAAACAGCACGAAAATCACGGCCTTTAGAATGACAGGTTATTTCCGCTCTAAACACATCGCCTGTATTATGATGATTTGAAACTCTTCCAAGCTCAATCTGACAGAACATATTTTCATCATTAGCGATCTTTTCTACCATCGCCATTTTCTTATCCAAATATTCTGATGTCTCAGGTGCAAGATTTATGTTTGTTGCTTTTATATTTGTTTTCATATTTACATTATATCACTTCTCTTCAATATCAACAGAGAATATCTTGCTCGGAGAATGGTGGCCTGAAATAAGGCGAATTTTGCCAATTGGCAACAAAAAATACTCTGCCAAAACCTCTCTTATCCTAGTATTTGCCATATTACGCTCAGCTTTTTCTTTTACTGAAATTTTAAAATGATCCTTTGAAGATTTTTCTATTTTTTCTTTTTTAGATCCAGCTGTAGCGCGTACTTTTACATACATACTAATCGAAAATTTTTATTAAATACCTGTCTATATCGCGTTGATCCATATCATAGAAATTAATATTTTTTCTATGTAAATATCGAGCTAGACTTTCTCCAACAAATCTCCAATGCCAAGGTTCAAATTGATAATAAGCGTTGCCTTTTGGATAAGAAAGAATAAAACCATAACGATAAGCATTTTCTGAAAGCCATTTATAAGCTGGTGTCGAATCAAAACTTGAAAAAACTTGGTTTTCATCTGGAGTACTAAAATCTACTGCTGTACCAAGCTGATGCTCAGAATATCCTTGATCAGCAGAAAACTGATTTGCCGTGCCAGCACCATAGACAAATTTATAATTAGATTTTAATGCGTTTTGTTCGTCAAAAGATCTATATCCAGATACAATAGTCAAAACAACACCCTCATCCAAAGCATCTTCTAGTAGATCTTTTAGATGTGGCCAAACTTCGGCATGTATTTGTTGTGGCTTATTTTTATCCTCTAAAAATTTCTCGTCTACCTCCGTCACTTCTTCTGGCTTGTAATGCTCATTTAAAAAGAAAACTTTTGAATATTTTTGTAATAGTTCTGGATCAGTATTCCTGAGCTTTTCTAATTTTTCTACAGTATGATTAATATCTTCTATTTCATTTTTAAAATCACCCGCTTTCTTACGCTCCTCGTCTAAAGCAATCGAGAGATTTTGGTTGTCTATGTTTGCTTGAGAAAGCAAACCCTCGAGCTCAATTTTTTTATTCTGGTACTCTATTTTTACAGAATCAAGCTCCGACTTTGTAACTTTCACTTTTGAGTACATGAAAAAGTAACCAGCGATTATAACAGCTAAAATTAAAAATCCACCAACAATTTCGAAAATCTTTTTTTTATTCTTAATTTCCATTTTTTTAATTTGAATTTCCAGAATCTACAACAACACCATTTAGCATATTCTTTATCAGACGAACAATCAAATTTATAAAGAAAAAAGCCAAAAAAACTATTATTAAAAGGTTAAGCTCAAAATGCTTCAACTTTCCCAAAAAAGTCTCCAAAACTCCACCCAAAAGGTAGCCAAAGCCACCAAAAACCGTTATCCAAATTATTGCGCCAAAAGCATTGAGGAGAAAGAATCTTTTTGTAGACAAGCCAGACATGCCTATACTAAAAGGCACAACCTGCCTGAAACCATACATAAACCTCATAAGAAAAGATATCAATGCCGGCTTTTTTCCTACCAAAGCAACTGGTCTACCCAAAAATTTTCCAAACCAAGACCAACTTGAAAGAATTTTTTGCCCCCTAAATCTACCGAGCAAAAACCAAAAAGAATCATTAAAAACAGCACCTATAAGTGCCCAAAAAATAATCCAAGGAAAAGATAAATAATTTTCATGAGAAAGCAAACCTGATAGCAAAACTACAGCTTCGCCATCAAAAATAGAGCCTAAAAATACAGCGACATAACCATATGTATCTATAAATAGTCTTAGATCAAAGTGCATTATAGTATTATATAAAATCAAACACCCCGCCGTCTACGAGAGACGGACGGGGTGCCAGAAAGGAGTGAGTCCTTAGGAAGTTCACGGAAACTGAAATCCGGGATCGAAAGGGAGACTGCGATCCTCTGTTCCAGTCACGGGAACGACGTTGAAATCCGCGGATGCCAACCCATGAAGTGCGATCCTGATTTCATCCTTGGTGATGTGCCCAAGAACGACGAGATACCCCGGATGATGGGTGCGTCGATACTCGACAACCTTGTCGGCACGGCCACTCCCACCGATGTACTCCCCGATCTTCTGCACTTCAAGGGGAAGCCAACAGCCACCATGACGATGCAAGATCGTCATCTTTTGGCTGATTGTTCTCTCGCGCTCATTGAAGAGCACCTTGTCGTCTGCCACAAAATTTTCTTGCCCCTTCACGTTCTGCTCCTTTTTTTTAGATGATGGCTACAAGCCACCAAGAACCGCCCAAATTAAATTAACAGAAAAAATTGATAATGTCTACTTCCTTATTTCAACCACATTCTCCCAAATGATTTTTTAAGCATCGATAATTATATTTAAAATTATAGCCTCTTTCATTAAATCTAAATTAAAAAACAAAACAACAGATATAGAAAAACCGCGACACCGGAGCCATTTGGCTTTATCGGTGCGCGGTTGTTGTTTGGGGACTGACCAAGGTTTACCACCTAACGAGCAAGTATGCGAACATAATCGCCTGTTGGGTTTGGCTCTGGCAGTCGCACGAATTGGTTTTTCTGCCAAAATCGCTCCGCATTAGAGTCACTGACCTGGACCGCCCGTATTTCCCTAAATCCATGACGAGTTGCCCATCCCACAAGTACGTCGATAGCTCTTTTGCCGTAGCCACGACAACGTTCTTTAGTCGGCAATGTTATCATCGTGTTGATGGCAACATCTGAACCAGTCTGCCAATCTGCAATCGAGACAGAAAGAGTGATAGACGCATCGCTTTCAGGAGAGGGATGAAAGGTCAACAGGTATTCAAACGCACTAACACAATTCCAGTTTGTAATAACCTGGAAATTGTGACGTGTGAGCTCGTCAACCATCGCATGAACCTTTTCA
>CAYOFR010000035.1:0-2981 GCA_964403475.1 uncultured Candidatus Saccharibacteria bacterium
TCAAATCAGCTAGTTCTACAGCTGTTACTGATTCATTTCCATCATTACCTATCAAGGTGACCACATCGCCAACTGTTGGATTTTGTACATCAGTGACATCTATAACAATCATATCCATTGATATACGACCCAAAATCTTTGCTCTTACACCTTTTACTAAAACATAAGAAATACCTGAAAGCGCCCTTGGGTAACCGTGCCAATATCCCACAGGACAGACTGCTATTACAGAATCTCTTTTAAATTCTTCTGTAAAATCATAGCCAACACTGTCGCCCTTTGGCACTTTTTTTACTTCGCCCATTATTGTTCGCCAACTAAGTATTGGCTTTATATCTACCTTATTTTTTGAAAAGCTTTCCGCCTCTTTTGATGGATATATTCCATACATTGAGATACCCATTCTCACCATATCAAAATGCGCTTGAGAAAATATCAAAGCACCGCCACTAGCACATGCATGTTTTATAGGAGAAAAACCAGCTTGAGAAAAAGTGTCAGTCCAGTCTTTAAAAACAGAAAGTTGTTCAAGAGTTTTGTGTGGAGATTCTGGATTTTTAGCTTCTGCAAAATGAGTGAAAATTCCTTCCAACTCTATTTTTCCCAAATCAATAAGCTTTTTAATTTTCTCTATTACGCTTTCTATTTCTTCATCTTGAAAACCCTGTCTATGCATTCCTGTATCAACCTTTATATGTATTTTTAATTTTTTACTAAAATTATACTGCTCGATTGCGTTTAGTGTTTCAAAAGTAGAAACACTAAGGCTTATGTTTAGATCAGAAGCTTTTTCAAGCATTTCTGGTAAAGTATAGCCCAAAACTAAAATAGGAATTTTTACACCCTCCTCTCGCAAAGTGATAGCCTCAACAACAGAATCAACACCTATCCAATCAGCACCCAATTTTTCAACTTCTTTAGAAAAATCAACCAAAGAATGTCCATAAGCATTAGATTTTGAAACTGACATCAGTTTACAATCAGACGGCAAAGAAGCACGCAAAACCTTGTAATTATTTTCCAAAGTTTTTGTGTCTATTTCGATCCAGGTTCTCAAACCAGAACGTTCGATAGTATTTTTTACCATACCTTATATATAACTTTCTGCTTGTATTTTGTAAAGCTCAGCATATCGTCCTTTTTTATGCATAAGTTGTTCATGAGTCCCATGTTCAATTAAAGAACCGTGCTCAATCACTAAAATATCATCAGCGTTTTTTACGGTACTAAAACGGTGAGAAATAAGAATTACTGTGCGAGTATCTGGTAATTTCTCAAGTGTCTCAAAAATCTGTTGTTCTGCAAAAGCATCGACAGATGCTGTTGGCTCATCAAGTATAGTTATGCCAGATCCACGATACATGGTGCGAGCAAGAGCCATTCGCTGTCGCTCACCTTTTGAGAGGTCCACTCCATCCTCAAAACCCTTCCAGAGCAACTGGTCATATTTTTTAGGCAAACGTTCGATAAAATCGTGTGCCATTGCCATAGAAGCAGCATTGCGAACACGTTCATCATCAACGGGCATATCAGGATCACCGAGCGCAATCGCTTCTCGAACAGTAAACTGATAAGAAGAAAAATCCTGAAATAACACCGCGAGTTTCTTTTGCCAAGAATCAAGACTGATGTTTCTTAAATCAACACCATCCACAAGAATTGAGCCGGATTCTGGATCGTACACCCTACACAGAAGCTTGATAAGTGTTGTCTTTCCAGCACCAGAAAGACCAACGATAGCGACCTTCTTTCCTGGCTCAATCACAAAAGACAAATCTTTAATAGCATATGACTGCTCTTGGCTATATTTAAATGAAACATTCTTAAACTCAATCCTTGGTGGTTTTTCTGAAGCATCAAGAACGTGTGCGTCTTCTTTTTCTCTAATCTTCGGCTGGAGATTATCAATAGAAAACCAATACTGAACATAGTGCATATACTCTGTCATCCAACCAACCTTTCTAAAGAAATCGGAAAGCGTGCTCTTAAACGAGCGATATGTTGTATAGGCAAATAGCATCTGACCAACCGGAAGTACACCGGCAAGCGTAAGCCCTATCACACGCCAAATACCAAAACCCAAACACAATGCGAACGCAACAAGAGCTAAACATTCCCACACAAACTTTGAACGTTCTACTGATTTCATTTCGTCATCGAATGCTTTCAGAAGTTTTTTCACCTCTCCAAGAAAACGATTCCCGAGCTGAAAGAGTTTTAGCTCTGTGAGATTTGTCTGATTTTGAAAATGGGAACGACGATCAAAATACAGACGACGATTACTTGCACTTAAATCCCATATTGAAAAAACATCTCTGCCATACCGTACCTGTACATACAATGCAAGAATCGATCCACCAAATGCATACCCAAGCAAAGGTAAATCAATGAATGCCAAAATAACAAGCGAGATAGCAATACCAAAAATATTTGCGATATTATCGATAACAAAATAGATAAAATCATAAAACACTCTTAGCGAACGTTCGTTGGCCTTTTGAAAAAGATCCTGATATTGTTGGGTTTCAATTGTCGCAATATCGAGGGACGCAATTTTTTGAAGAAAATAAATTGTAAGATTACGATCGAGACTAAAGCGAAATACCGTAAGAGTAAAATTATAAATGAGCGACAAAATATTAGGTGCTACCGTAGAACAAATTAGGACAATCGTTGTTGTGAAGATTCCCTGCATTGTTCCAGTACCAGATAAATACGCGACAGTGAGATCGATCAGACGCGCAAACGAACCAAACTGCAAAAACGGAAGAAGGTCGATACCAATAGCAAGCAATAGAGCCACAGTGAGTCGCCACTTCTCGTAACGTCCAGCAAGAGCAAAAGTCTTTTTGGTAGTACCAAAAAGCTTTGAAAAACTTAAAAACCCTTGAAGGGTATAATTTTCCTGAGATACTGATGAGGTCATTTGGGTGCGTAGAGAAGGATTCGAACCTTCGTAGCCCAATGGGCGACAGATTTAC
>CAYOFR010000036.1:0-8240 GCA_964403475.1 uncultured Candidatus Saccharibacteria bacterium
TTTATACAGCACGTGAAGCTTTAATGGGCGGTATTTCTGGAGCCAGGGCAGGAAACAAGATTGGTGTCATCGGACATGCTATAGAGTCTTTTGTTGAACCTTTTGGGTTTTCTCACGCTGCGGGGCTCGCGGTCCACGGTGTTGGATATGCTTTGCATGAAGATCTTTATTTCCCTAATACCGGAAAAAAGGGTACTGGCATCACATTAAAGCCTGGTATGGTGCTTGCTATCGAGCCAATGCTTTGTGAGGGCACAGGTAGAACAAAGCTGGATAGCGATGGTTATACATACCGTACTAGAGACGGAAAACGCAGTGCTCACTGTGAGCATACAATTCTCATTACTGACGGCGACCCAGAAATTTTGACAAAGGGCGAGTAAAACTTTTATACTTACAAAATGACAAAAAATTCACATCCGAAAAACGAGCGGACTCTCGTGATTATCAAACCAGACGGCGTACAACGAACTCTCATCGGAGAGATTATAAAAAGATATGAGCGAGCGGGCTTAAAGCTTGTTGCTATAAAAATGTTGGTGCCTAGTGCAGAAAAAATCGAGCAACACTACACACTAGATCCTGAATGGCGACGTATTACAGGTGAAAAGCGTATCAAAGCAGCAAAAGAAAAAGGCGAAGTCCTCACAACAGAAGACCCTCTAGAAATAACAAGAATTGTTTTGGACGTTTTAAAGAAATACATGACAAGTGGTCCTGTAATAGCTATGGTTTGGCAGGGTGCGCATGCTGTAAAGATTGTTCGTAAAATCACTGGTGGCACAGAACCACTTTCTACAGACGTTGGTACTATTCGCGGAGACTTTGTCCTTGATTCATATATGATGTCAGACACAGATGGACGTGCTGTGCGCAATCTAGTACACGCTTCAGGCTCAGTAGAGGAAGCAAACAATGAAATAAATCACTGGTTTTCTCCAGAAGAAGTATTGGATTATAGACTTCTCGCAGAGCAGATGCTTTACGATGTAAATCTAGACGGTATTTTGGAATAAAATTTTGTACATTTAAAAAACAATCTCACTTAACTCTTTTTTAAAGCCATTTTTTGTTGTTTTTCTTGCTTCTCTTTCTGATTTGTATCGCAATGATGCAAAATGTGTGTAAAAAGATTGAACCGTGTGTAGACAGGCGTATAATTATGACAGGGTTATTTGGGATATTATCTAGATTAAATAAATATTCAGGGAGCCAAAGATAATTCTATACTTTGGTATAGCGTTTCGGGCACCCACCTAGCTAAACACTAGGGCAATATACTCGAGTAACCCTTATTAAGATATCCGCGAAAGCGGATGTTTTAATTTAGATATAAAAAAGTTAAAATAATATTAATGATTTTAAAAAAGCCGCTTTTTCTTTTCTTGTTTTTTATTGTTTTGGTTATTGGAATACTGCATCAGATCGCAATTAGATATTATCTGTATTGGACTCTGGATTGGTTTGATATTTTAATGCATTTTTTGGGTGGTTTTTGGATTGCTTTTGCTACTGTGTGGACCATTATCTTTTCTGATTATTTTAGATTTTTCCAAAACAAGAACTTTAGGTTTTTTATTTTAGCATCATTTCTCAGCGCTTTTGTTATAGGTATTTTTTGGGAGATTTTTGAATATACTTACGACATAACTTTTTGGGCAGATGGATATGTTTTTGATACTGTGAAAGATTTAGTAATGGATTCTCTAGGCGGTATTGTAGCTTCTTTGTTTTTGTACAAGGTTTATAAAAAAAGATTACAAAAAATAGAACAAAATAATGTCATCTCTTAAACTTACATTTTGTACTGGCGTTGGTACTGTCACAGGGGCAAATTTTTTACTAGAAAGTGAAAGCACCAAGATATTGGTTGACTGCGGATTAATGCAGGGAAGTCAGTATGCAGATGAAGAGAACAGAAAAGATTTTCAATACGATCCATCAAGTATTGATTTCCTTTTTGTAACACACGCACATATAGATCATATTGGTAGAATACCTAAATTAGTAAAAGATGGCTTTAAGGGAATTATTTATTCTACTCCTGAAACAAAAGAGATTTCGCAGTTGATGCTAGAAGATGCTGTAAAGATTATAGAGATGGAATCAAAGACAAACGGCAAACCACCAATGTATTTTGATGTAAATGTAAAACAAGCTTTTGATCTATGGCAAACTATTCCTTATCATAAAGAAAAGAGTTTTGGCGGAAAGAATGGAAATGATTTTAGTGTTTATTTAAAAGATGCTGGGCATGTGCTGGGTTCTGCTATTTATGAATTTACTTACAATGGCAAGAAGATAGTTTTCTGTGGCGATTTGGGCAATTCTCCAGCCATGCTTTTACGTGATACAGAATGGGTTACAGACGCTGATTATCTAGTGCTTGATAGTGTCTATGGCGATAGAAATCATGAAAATACAGCTGATTCTGACAAAAAGCTTGAGAGGGTGATAAGAGATACAATAAAAAAACAGGGGGTTTTGGTTATTCCTTCTTTTTCTCTTGAAAGAACCCAGGTTATTTTGTATAAGATAAATAATATGATGGAAGATGGTGTTGTTCCACAAATTCCTGTTTATCTGGATTCACCTTTGGCAATAAAAATCACTGATATATATCAGAGATTAAGTTCGCAAAAGCTTTTCAACGAATCAACAAAAAAAGATATTGATTCTGGAGATAGTATTTTCAATTTTCCAAAATTAAAAAATGTTATACGTAGCGAAGATTCTCGTGGAATTATAAATACATCAAATCCAAAAATAATAATAGCTGGCTCTGGAATGAGTAATGGTGGGCGAGTGGTGGGGCACGAGGCGCATTATTTGCCAGATGAAAAAAATACTATTTTACTCATTGGATATCAGGGGCTTGGTACTTTTGGTCGGCAACTGCAAGATGGTGTACGGGAAGTAATGATAAAAGGAGAGAGTATTCCTGTTAGAGCAAAGATTGAAAATATTTCTGGTTATTCTGCTCATAAGGATTCAGATCATTTGGTGGAGTTTGCTGAGCACACTTCAAAAACAGTAAAAAAAGTTTTTGTGGTACTCGGTGAGCCAAAGTCCGGACTTTTTCTTGTTCAACGTTTGCGTGAGTATTTGGATGTTGATGCTCTGTATCCAGAAAGGGGAAAGACGTATGAGTTGCCTTGTTAGAACAAAAAACCCGCTTAATGCGGGTTTTTTGTTATTTTACTTTTGATACTATTCTATCAAATGTTTCTGGGTTTTTGTCTGCAAGGAGAGAAAGTATTTTTCGGTCTATCGCAATATTTTTCTTTTTCAAAGCGCCGATAAATTTACTGTAAGAAAGTCCTTTTGGATCGAGAGCTGCATTGATGCGTACGTTCCAAAGCTTTCGCATGTCATTCTTTTTATCTCTTCTGTGTGCAAAAGAATGTGTTCCGGCATGAGCGATTGCATCATAAGCTTGTCGCTCTTTTGTACCACGACCAAATCTAAAACCCTTTACTCTTTTGAGTACATTTCTTCTTGTCTTTAAAGCATTTACTCCTTTTTTAACTCTTGTCATGGTCTTTTTTAAAAATTATTACATGTTTATTAGATATCGACTTTTTGTTTTGTTGTTCATTGAAAAACCAACTGTTCGTTTTTTTGAAATTTGGCTTCTTCCACTTTCTTTTGAATTGAAGTGGTTTTGACCTGTCTTACGAGCAACAATTTTTCCTTGTTTTGTAAGTTTTAGTCTTTTTGAAAATGATTTGTTTGTTTTCATGTTTATTTTCTTTCTATTATTGCTGTAAGTCCTTTTAGGCTTTTCTTTGGTGCGTCAGCAATGTTGAATTCTACTGTTATGAGCTTTAGAACTCTTTCCATTCTTTCCTTTAGGAAATTTAGGTCCATATACTTTGTTCTTCCTGGTAAAAATAGGTCTATTTTCACTCTGTTGCCACCCTCTAGCCATTCTGAAGCTTTTTTTGCTTTTAGGGCTAAATCGTGATCACCAGTACCTACTTTTATCTGGATATTTTTGACCTCCACTACGTGAGCTTTTGCCTTTGCAAGCTTTTGCTTTTTGTTATCGTCGTACTGGAATTTACCATAGTCCATTATCTTTGCAACAGGTGGATTGGCGTTTGGTGAGATCTCTATGAGATCTAGTCCAGCATCCTCGGCCTTTTTTAGGGCTTCTTCAAGCGAAATAACCCCAAAATTTTCACCGTCGGATCCTAAAACCCGCAGTTGTGGCGCTTTTATCTGATGATTGATTCTAACCTTGGTACTCAATATATGTTTGAAATAACCTGATAACGTCCCAAAAATATAGCATTCTTTTGAAAATAGAGCAATAGGTAAGTCTATTATAGGAACCTTCTCAGTGGGGTGGCCAAAATCTCTCTAATTTTCCATAAAATAGGCCTTTTTTTCCATTCTTCTATGATTACTTCCGAGGACTTTGAGAGGTCTTCTTCAAAGTGTCTCTTTATGGGTATTATGAAATTTGGATCATGAGAAATGATATTTGCCTCGTGATTATACAAAAAACTTAGATTGTCGAAATTGAAACTTCCTACAGTAACCCATTCATCATCTAATACAGCCGTTTTTGTATGTATAAAAAAATGAGGGTATTGGTAAATTTTAATCCCGGCCGAAAGCAACTCATTGAAAAAACTGTGAGAAGCTCGGTTGACCAAAATAGTATCAGAGGTTTTTGGGACTATTACTTTGACTGTTACTCCACGGCGGACAGCAGATTTTAATGTGCGTAAAAGTTTGGGGTTTGGTATGAAATACGGAGTTGTAAGGAGAATTGATTTTTTGGTTGAGCGAAGTGCTTTTATAAAACGGTGATACAAAAAGCGTCTTCTCGGGTATGGTGCATTTGTAACAAAGTTCAGCCTCTTGCTGTGTCTCCTGTATCTATTTATTCTAGTGAAAATATTTTTTTCTGAAGCAAGTAGCCACATCTCATTGAAAGTCTCTTGGATTTCTTGAGCTATTTTTCCTTCAATTTTCAAATTTGTGTCACGCCAAAATCGCATGTCTTCTCGTATTCCTGAGCCACCAGTGATTGCTGTTTTTCCATCGACGACTAGTATCTTTCTATGATCTCTGAAATACCAAGAAAAAATATTGTGTATTCGCCATGGACTAATTATGTTAAAAAACTTTATCTCAATTCCTATTGCTCTCAATGATTCTGGGGTGGGGGAATTGTAGAAAAAATAGCTTCCGACGGTATCACATATCATTCTGATTTTGACCCCCTCGTTTCTTTTTCTAATTAGTATTTCTATAAATCTTTTACCTATATTGTCGTTTGCAAAAACATACTGCTCTATATCTATAGATGTTTTTGCTTTTGTACATTCATCAAGCATTGCTTCCCACGCTTCGTCTGTGCGGGTATAAAATGTTGGTGTGGATTTTTCCATATAAACTATTTTACAACAAAAAAACACCATATTGGTGCTTTTTTGTTTATCTGTTATTTAGCAACAGTTACAACCATCTTCAGAAAGTTTTGAAACTCCAGCAATACCCAACAATATAGGCCATATTGTATTTACTGTTTGTGAATCAAATATTCCTTGATATCCCAAAAGAAATGTTGTTGCAAACAAAATAGTTAAAATTGGTATTATGCTGTGATGCGTGCAACCGCAAGTGTTGTTTTCTTTCATATTTTAAAGAATGTTTTTTGTTTCGACCTTTTTGTCTATTTAATTTTAGCATAAAAAAATAACCCGGCCTCCTTGTTGTTGGAGACCGGGCCGGCCGTAACGCCGTGGGCGGTTGTCAGGGGATCAGTGACCAGGCTGGTTCACTGAGGCCTGATGAATATGGCTGTTCGCTCTGTCCTTGCACTTGCCATCGCAGTGTCCCTTACCACAGCATCCCTCTTCATGGGGTTTCGTGTGGTTGTCCTGAGATGTGGCCTGCGCATGATCTGGACTTGTGATGGGAAACAGTTCTGGATGGTTGTCCGGGCCCGCGACAGGTACTCCGAGAAGGAGCTGACTGTGCATCAGATCCGTTGCCTTCCTGAAAGTCCCTCTGGCACGAAGCACCTTGGGTGGTTCGTTGCGGAGACGTTCGTGAGTGTCGGGATCGATCTCGTAGACCGTCATCTCACACTCATAGATCTTCGGATTCTCTTCTCCTTGATGGTTCATAGTTTCCTTTCTTCCTCTGAAGTGGATGATGTTCTGCGAGATGGTTTTGTACGCCGTATAAAAGTATACACCTATAATTTAAATAGAATAGAGTTGACCGTATTTATTTTTTGTTCTAGAAAATCTTATCCACATTGACTGGTGAACCGTAGTTCACTTATACTCTATATATCGAAAAGGTTGCGCTAAGTTTAATTATTTAATTATAAAAACATGAGTAAAAATAAAATGGCATATTCAATACACGATGAATTAAAAAGAATCAACGAGCAAATAGATTTAAAAATAATTAAAGGTCAGTCTTATGCTCGCGAAGCAAAAATGCACAAACGTCTTCGCAATCAGCTTGTGCAAATGCGCAGAAGTGCTTGGCTTACAAGATCATTTGGTTTTGCTTCCTTCTTTTAAATGAACGAACAATACAAACAAAAGATTTTAGGATTTTATAAAAAACACCGACGCATGCCGGGTTACAAAGAGATAATGTCTCTCGTTGGTTTCAAGTCTAAAAATGCTGTATACAAACTCATCAACAAAATGGTTGAAGCTGGTATTGTAGAAAAAGATTCAAGTGGTCATCTGATTCCCAAAAATATGTTTGGACAAGTTCCAGTCCTTGGTTTGGTAGAAGCCGGTATTCCTTCTTTAGCAGAAGAAGACAGACTCGACACCATGAGTATAGATGAGCTTCTAATAGAAGATGAAAGTAAAACTTATATGTTGGAGGTAAAGGGTGATTCTATGATAGAAGAGGGAATACATGAAGGCGATATGGTTGTGGTAGAAAGAAGTGAGCATGCAAAAGATGGAGATATTGTTATTGCCGAAGTAGACGGTGGATGGACAATGAAATTTTTTAGAAATAAAAATGGAAAGATCTGGCTTGACCCAGCAAATAAAAATTACAAATCAATATACCCAAAAGAAAGTTTCCGTATTGCTGCTATCGTGAGGGGTGTTGTGAGAAAGTATTAAAAACCCGCGATTTTTGGTCGCGGGTTGGGCTCAATACGAGCTAGAGAGTTGGTGCTTCTCTCTTTTTTCCACCTCCTTTACGTTTAGGTGTTTCTTGAGTTCTGAAAGCAGTCTGCCTGCTTCTTCGTTCAGGGTCGAGTTTTGGTGTTGAGGAAGTCTAACTTGGTTTTGATGTATTCCCAAGAAAGAAGCCGCGACATCACCAAGATCCTGAATGGTCTTTGCTTGTTCTGCAGTGAAGTCGTGTTTGATTTTCCTTTTTTTGTTTTCCTCCCTCAAAAGGTCTACAACCTCCACGATGTCTTTTACTTTGGTCATGGACCTTCCTTGTTAGTTGTCAGACTCTGAAGAACTTCTTTCTATATTATATATTATTTTGTTTTTTATTTTGTATAAAAAACAAACCCCGCTTTTGTGCGAGGTCTGTAGTGGGAGGTCAGTCGATAACGCCTCCGCCACACCTGGATTCCTGTGGTGTTGGGGTTTCTCGGAGTAAACGACGGACTGGTGTTTCATCATGTTCGATTTTTTTCTGTTTGCGCCACTTTTTGATTTCGGCGCCACTCGGGGGTGGAGTTCCAGGTTCTCCACCGTTATCCATCCACTCCTCAAACTTCATCTTGTTGAGGAAGTCCGTTGGCGACGGGATAAATCCGCGGAAATCCTCCATGACGTGAATCTCTGCCACCTCGATCGTGGAGTAGATTTTGTCGTCGGAGTTCTTCCTCGTGTGTCCGAAAACCCGTGGCACAACAATGTTGATGAACCACGAATTGTGAGTTAGTGCTCGATGTCTCAAGTCGCCAGTTGCGGATTTGCTTGAGTCGAGAAAAAGGTGGATATCCAGATAGTCTTCTGGCTTTCCACCAAAATGTTTGGCACTGCTTTCGGCATGAATATGAGGTTTCATCGGTTACCCTTTGTGAGGAACTTTTGACCACGTCGGTCAAATCTCTGTGTATTAAATACTAAAAATATATAATGTCAAAATTTTTTTGTGGAGATGCCGAGAATCGAACTCGGGTGCAAGAAATGATCACATATGAGTCTACAAAGTTTAGGATGTTTCTTCGTCCTTACGGACGATTTCAGCAAGACAAGTAGGGAACAAACAAAACC
>CAYOFR010000037.1:0-3863 GCA_964403475.1 uncultured Candidatus Saccharibacteria bacterium
TTCTTTCATATTTGTATTATATCATTCCAAAAGATCAAAAATACACGATTGCTCGTGTATTTTTGATCCAACTTCAGGCATCTGAGTCGCATCACTTACATAGGCAAGTGGGTCGACTCCGATAATAAATTGTGTTGGCGGAGGAGGTGAGATTCGAACTCACGGGACCCTTACGAGCCCTCTAGTTTTCAAGACTAGTGCATTCGACCACTCTGCCACTCCTCCAAAGATTGCCTACAAAAGCAAGCAATCGGTCTATATTTAATCTATTTCTCTTCTGTTTCAGACACCACTGTATATTTTTTTGCGACGAAATACAAGTATATTATATCCAGTATTCCAATGGTGTTGATTAGCAAAATGGCAATGAACCATTTTTTATGCGATAGCTGGGCTGATCTCCAAAGGGCAAGCCCTTTCCAGATAACGCTCCACAGCATTATGGCAAATGCTAAAACAGGGTGATTACTAAAGAAAGACTGAACATTTTGTATATTTTCTAGGATCATGGGAGATATAATAACAAAAAAGTCTGATATATTAAAGATATGAGATATTTGGGTATAGATTTTGGCAGTAAAAGGGTGGGGCTCGCTTTGTCTGATGAAAGCAACTCTTTTGCGCTACCGCTTTCTGTAATTCCTAATGACAAAAATTTACTCACAGAAATCCAAAAAATTTGTGATCAAAACAATGTTGGGTGTATAGTAGTCGGCGAGTCAAAAGATTTTAGCGGAAAAGAAAATCCTATTATGGAAAACATAAAGGATTTTATCGCTGAAGTTTCTATGACTATGCCAGAGATCGTGATCGAGCTTGAGCCAGAATTTTTTACAAGCGCGCAAGCTGAGCGTCTGGGCAATCGCCGACCAGATAGAGAAGTGGAGAGGACTAGGCAAAAAAGGGGGAAAAATGAAATGCTGGACGCTTCGTCCGCCTCCCTTATTTTAAAAAGTTTTTTAGATAAGATGGAGAATAATAAAAAATAATATGATATCGATAGATGATTTTAAAAAAGTAGAAATAAAAGCGGGAAAAATTTTGACTGCAGAAAAGGTGCCTGATACAGACAAGCTTGTGCGACTCACTGTGGATTTTGCAGAAGAGACTCCGCGACAAATAGTGTCTGGTATTGCTATGCATTTTCCAGATGTCTCGGCGCTCGTGGGAAAGACTTGTACTTTTGTTACAAATCTAGAGCCTCGCACCATAAAAGGTTTGGAAAGTAACGGAATGATACTTGCTCTGTCGACAGAAAACGCTTTTTCTCTTTTAGAACCTTCTTCTTCTGTGCCACCCGGTACTTCTGCACACTAGTTTGTCCACATACATAAAAGAATAGTATATAATTATTCTTACATGAGTAAGAATTTTTTTGATTTTTTTCCTCCTCCAAAATTTTTAGAGATGCCTTCTGTGGGTTTTTCTATTTCTGATACGAGTTTGAGATTTATTGAGCTTCGCGATCATGAAGGAACTTTTGTTTTAGGTGATTATGCGCAGAGGGTTATTCCTCCGCAGGCTATAGACGCTGGTTATATAAACAAACCAGAGCAGGTTGTTGAAATGTTGAAGGAATTGAAAAAGCAATACGGCTTAAAATTTGTGAAAGCGACATTGCCCGAAGAAAAAGCTTTCGTCTTTCGTACACAGATTCCAACGACCGTTCCAGAAGAAATGCGAAGCGCCGTGGAGTTTACTATAGAGGAAAACGTGCCAATGTCTGTTGCGGATGTTGAATTTGATTTTACTGTCATGCCCTTTTCTGATGAAAAAAGTGGTCATACAGATGTCTCTGTTTGTGTTGTGCCTAAAAAAGTTATAGCAGCTTATATGTCTTTGTTTACTGAAGTTGATCTTACAGTAACTGCTTTTGAACTCGAATCTCAGGCTATAGCTAGATCTGTGATTGAAAGGGGAGATAATTCTTCTTATCTGATTTTAAATTTAGAAAAAAATAAAACAGGTTTTTACATAGCTACTGCTGGAGCAGTTCATTTTACATCCACAATGAGTATTACCGCCGATGCTTTACCAGAACTATCAGAAGAGATCAGTAAAATATATTGGCATGCTCATGGTGAAAAAAAGGAAAGGGGAGGAACAAAGATTTCAAAAATAATTCTCTGTGGTGAGGGTGCAATAAAAGATGGTGTCAAAGAATATATTTTTAATAAACTTGGAATACAAGTAGAGGTCGCAGATGTTTGGAAAAATGTTTTTGTGCTTGATAAATATGTGCCAGATATTTCATTAAAGGATTCTCTTGGTTTTGCCGCTGCTGTAGGGCTTGCTTTGCCAAGCGCATTTGTAGATTTAAAAGATAAAAAAATATGACAAATCTTTTACCACAATCAGAGCAATCTTTGATAAAAAAAGAGTATAAATATCGCAGACTAGTGGTAATGATTTTGCTCTTGGTGGGTGCCGTGGTGGTGAGTTCGGGCTTTCTTTTTCCTTCGTTGATTCTTTCTAATATCAAGTTGAGTACTATTAGTGATGCTGCAGAGAAAGCTCGTATTTCAAATGAACAACAGACAAAAGACAGCTCTTCTGGTGCTGTTTTAAAGACCACAGAAAACAAGTTGGCATTATTAAAGTCAAAAGATTCTGAGACGGCTTTTACTTATCTGGTCGATTTGATCACAGAAAATAAAAGCCCTGATATTCGCATAAAAGATATTTCTTATGAAAGAAGCGATGACGGTAATGGTAAGATTGTCGTATCCGGACTTTCAAAAAACAGAGAGAGTCTAACTGTATTTTCAAATCAAATGCAGGCGATCTCGATTTTTAAAGCAGTTGATTTGCCGGTTTCTAATTTTGCAAAAGATAAAGACATAAGTTTTTCTATGCAAATATCTGGAACATTTTAAAAACATGAATTTATCAACAAGACAAATTTTAATATCAGTTTCGGTACTACTTGTTTTGGTGTTGGGTGGATATTATTTTCTATTTTTAACAATAAAATCGAAAAATGAAAAAGTCTCTAGTTTTTCTCAGGAGATAGATTTGTATTCAGAGCGTGAGGCTTTGCGTAGGACAACAGAAAAAACTGCCGATGAATTAAGTGAAAAAATTAAAAAATTGGATTCGTATTTTATCCACAAAGATGAAGTCGTACCTTTCATAGAAAATATTGAAAATGCTGGAGGGGAAAGTGGCGTCTCTGTCTCTATTGTTTCTGTTGGTGTGGATGCTCTATCTCAAGTTGGCGGTGGATCTTCTGATAATATACCACTAGATAAAAGTGAGAAATTGATATTGAGATTGGATGCAAAAGGATCTTGGGGTAATGTAGTAAACTTTATTTCTTATTTAGAAAATCTGCCTTACAAGATATCTATAAATAGAGTTGCTCTTCATAAAAATTCTTCAGTTCAACCTTTTTTCTCTGCAGGTGAAGCGCCGATTAAAAAAAGTGACAACCCTACAGCTGACTGGTCATCAACAATAGAGATGAGTGTTCTAACTTTAAAATAAAATGAAACTTCCTTCTTTAAATCTAAGGTCTTTTAAAAATCTCTTTTCAAAGAAAGCAGGGAAGAGCGAGCTTGATTATAATGCAAAGAGAGACTGGAAAATGTTACTTATATTTTTTACTGTCATAGCTTTTGTTTTGGCTTGTTTTAGTGGTTATCTTTTTTACAAAATAAACAACGGAGATATTTTTACGGTAGAAAAAGTAGAAAATAGTCCTGTTGATGTTGTAAACAAAAAGAATCTGGATGAAACCGTAGATCGTTTTGAATCAAAGAAAGCAAAACTTCTTGAGCTTAAGGAGAAAAAGATTTTTTCTGTAGATCCGTCTATTTAAAATTGTGCTATAAATTGTCCTCCCGGCAGGAATCGAACCTACA